>JBDGYW010000182.1:0-9571 GCA_039588935.1 Gemmatimonadota bacterium
TGCACAAGAAATGCGGTGTTGCACCGTGTTGTCCCCTGGTGTACTGAGTCAGCAAACAACTTCTAAGCCGTGGGTCGCAGGTTCGAATCCTGCCGGGCGCGTCGCGTAACTGAAATGGCCACAGAGAGTCATCTCTGTGGCCCTGCGACCTTCCGGCCTTTTTTTGTCGCCTTGGTGTCAATAACGGCATCCTAATCTTCTCCCATGCTTGTTCCTCGCTTTGGCTCAATTGACTCAGCCTTGCCTCCAATTGACCGCCAGTTGACTTCCTGTGTTTATGGTGCTATTCGAAAAGTGACGAGCAACACCTCGGTGGCCCTCTTGGCCCCGCCACCGGAAAGACGCCGCTGTAGACGCCGCATTGTGCCGCCGCTGTAGACGCCCGCCAGACGACGTGACCGCTGGATGGTCAGCGAAGGAGGTACACCTCAACTTCCCCTTTCTGGAGGTGTTCATGCGTTACCTACGATTCACCCTATTCTCGCTCCTGCTGGTCGCCTGCACGGACACACAGGCCCCGCTCGATCAGCAGCCATTGTTCGACTTCGCCAACGCTCCAGCCCAGTCCGGAATCGTGGAGAGAGGTGAGGGCGTATGGGCTCTATCATGGGCTGACCCGGGAACAGGATGGCGCGTCACCTTCGGCGTCGACATGTTGGAGTTTTGCGACGGCATCGTCGACTTCGACGAGGTACACTGGGCCGACAAGGTTATCCCGCAAGAAGTTGAGAGGATCGTGTCCCTCGCCAAGAAAGGTGAGGCTCGCACAAGCGTGTGGCCGTTCATGGATTTTGACTGCGCACTCTTCACAACGATCGACCCGTTGGCCAGCGGACTTTCCGTTCTCATTAGCCCTGACAACGACCTTACGGGAACGCCCGGGGCCAATATGAACTCTTGGGGGTTCATGGCGCACGGTAGGCTCTCGTGGACCGTGGACGGTAGTCATGCGCAGTTTAGCTTCCACCGTAGGGTACAGTGGGACACTATCGACGGGGCCAGTTTCAGGGTCCTGTCGCAGAAGCTCGTCCTGAAGTGATCTGACGAATGATTGAAGCCTAAGTTCTCACCGCCCGGCACCGCGCCGGGCGGTGTGCTTTTCCACTGTGGAACAGACAGTGGAACCTCCAATCGAAACGGTACGATTTCATACGTGTTGATTCGTGCTCGTATGCCCGGCAGGGTGGGGGATTCTGCACGTATGGCAATGTCTGGCATCGAAGTGGGCCGGAGCCTGAAGTCGGACGATGTTCTGGAGACCCTGACCGAACTCTTCACCCGTCACGGTCCCCGCTCATATTCGCTCAGACGACGGCGCGGAATCCGCGGCGAACGCAGTACGCGGTTGGATAGGAAGACTGGGAGTGAAGACGCTAGTCGGGGGCGGATCAGGGCCGCGATTGTCCAGAGAGCGGCCATGCCTCCAGGCGCTTGAGTGGTCTCCCTGGCATTTCGAGCCGAACCGGATGAGGTCCCAATGCTCCGGCGAGCGCCTGGACAGCTCCAATCCGAGCGCTCATACTTGCGAGGGTCGGATTGAAGCACGACAAGTTATTAGCGCAGTAGAAGCAGTCATGAAGTGGGATAGTGTTTTCATAACCTATAATACCGCCCCTCAACCTGCGTACCATGAAGAATAAAACACGCCGAACCGCTGTATCGGACGTTATTTCATTACGGATGAACGACAGTGAACCGCAAGCCTAATCTATTTATCATTGGTGCGATGAAATCAGCAACATCATCGCTTTACAACTACCTTGAATCACATCCGGATATATTTCTGTCTGAAGTTAAAGAACCAATGCATTTTTCTCGCAAAGAGAATTGGTCGTTTGGGAATACGAAATATTTGGGACTATTTGCGAATGCGACTGACGAAGCTTATGTCGGGGAGGGAAGCACTGAATACACCAAATTGCCTTTCCGCGAAGGAGTTGCGAAACGGTTGTATGATTTTAGTCCTGGGGCGCGGCTAGTATACGTTATACGTGACCCTATGAACAGAACTGTCAGTCAATACAAGCACATGGTAAATGCGGGGGAAGAAAAACGGTCACTAGCGGATGCAATCAAAGCCCCTTCTGATTACCTCACCAACAGTTATTATGCATACCAGTTGCGACCTTACTTGGAGTTATTTGGACGAGAAGCCATTTTCATAGACACATCTGAAGCTCTGGCCGAATCTCCAGTTGACTTTTGCAGGAGGATATTTCGTTGGCTAAATATAGATGAGTCCTTTATTCCGCAAAACCTGCACCGTGTTTATCATGCAAGCCCAACTGAATTTCAAAAATTTGATGATTGTACGCTTACAGGTAAAGCCATGTTACGAGTGCGCCAGTCACCGATCGCAAATAAGATAGTGCCGAAATCTTGCCGAAAATGGATCGCAAGAGTGTTACCAAGGAAGTTTCATGTGGACTTTTCATCTGTAGATTTCCTGAGGGAAGTATCAATAATACACGATGCTGTGAGTCCGATTCTATGTAGTTGGATCGACGAGTTGGAAAAACTGACTTGCCTTTCTTTCAGGATATGGCCGACGCATAGGATCTCAATTACCGGACCAACCATCCCGTCTCAGCTTACAAAAGAGATTGAGAAAAGTTTGGCTGTAATCCTTGGGAAAAGGAGATATTAGGTTCTTATCCGGTGACGCAATGAATCGGTCATTCAGGCGGTACTACTCTTAGGCAAATGGCTCCAGCCCTCGTTGAATTCCTGAACGGTGTCGCCGAACGTCAGGGTGAGGAGGCTATAGGCATCTTTGAGACGTGGAACGCCGCCATTGCCCGTGAGACCAACTCCATCGCTATTGAGCCAAATGGCGGGATGTAGCCGGTCGCTATCGACAGACTGAACGGCAACGCCCGGCCCCGCGCCGAGCGTGTTCAGGTCTCCCGCGGTGCGGTTCATGCCTCTCCTGCATGCCGTTTTCACAATGGAACGCCGTGCAACCTGACCTACCCGATGCGCATCCTACAAGCAGAGGACTGAGGTGCGTTGGGCATCCTGTTACTCGACAGGTGCTCGCGCGGAAGGGGCGAGCGGGACCACGCCATGCCCGGCCCACGCGCCTCAGTCTGGTTTAGTGGGAATGGTGGAAGTGCGGGGCTTCCCGCTCAGTGACCGCCCTTGTCGAACTCTCTCTTCTTCATCTCCGAGAAGAACTTGCGCGAATCGTAGTCCTCTTCGGTCTCGGAACGAAGCGTATCATCGAACTTGCGGCGCGGTGGCTTCTTGGGCTTCGTCGCCTTGGCGGCGTTCTTCTTGACCAGAGCCGCCAGCCTTTGGTCATCGGCCTTCGTCATTCTCCCTCATCCTCCCGGGCGATCATACGGACGTGCAAACAAGGTCACATGAAATATGTCGTCGGGCTGGGCCTTGAGCAAACGGTTGGATGCGCTGATGCCGGGCAGTATACTTGCTGCTGTGAAAACTCGACTGTTACTCAGAGGTGTCTGGGAAGAGGTACGATTAGTACCCTGCGCCCTCATCTTTGTGCTCGCGTGGATGGCTGCAGGCTGCGGTGGTAGCGACCGATCCCTCACAACGCGCTCGGCCCGGTACCAGCAGGCCTGCGACGATGCGCGAGGAGACGCCTGCAATGACCTGGGCGTGATGTATAGAACCGGTGTTGAGGTGACAACAGACGCCGTTGTGGCGGCTTCGCTGTTCCAAAGGGCGTGCGATCTGAAGGTCGCCGTTGGATGTATGAACCTGGGCCTCATGTACCAGGATGGTGAAGGTGTCGCTCCGGATCTGGAAAGGGCCGCGTCCCTCTTCCGGTCGGCTTGTGAAGAGGGCGAAGCTCCCGGTTGCACGACTCTTGGAATCATGCATTTCTACGGTGAAGGAGTCCCGCTGGACATCGGGCTGGCCGTCTCGTTTCTGCAGAGCGCGTGCGACGACGGAGAGACAACCGGTTGCCACGTTCTTGGTGTCTTGTACGACCGCGGTGAGGGAGTTGCAGAAGATGACTCGATCGCGGCTTCCCTCTTCACGAAGGCATGCGATGGTGGCGATGCCGAAAGCTGCGGGTTCCTCGCAGAGATGTACTTCTACGGTGAGGGGGTGCCCCAGAATCCGGCCCTAGCCGCTGACCTCTTTCAGATGGCTTGTGAGGCAGGAATCAACTCCCATTGCTTTGACCTTGCCCGGATGTACACGAATGGAATCGGTGTCGATCAAAATGATGCAAGCGCCGCGTCCTATCACCAAAAGGCCTGTGACGGTGGCGAACTCCAAGGCTGCTACAGCCTCGGCACGATGTACTCCTTCGGCATCGGAGTGTCCCGTGATACCGTTCGGGCTGCGTCGCTGTTGCAGCGGGCGTGCGACGGCGGTTTGGCCGAAGCCTGCAGGTGAGATCTCCAATCCCCGAAACCATGGATCCTGCCGCGTCGTAATGGGTATCTAGCATGGCGTTGGTCCCGCTGTCCTGCAAATACCCTTGGAGGAGAGCGAATCATGCAGAAGAGCAGGTTCAGAATTCCCGTGATTGTAGCGGTCGCCCTGGCCGTGGTGGGAGCAACGCCGACCGGACGTGCGGATTCCCATGGTTCCGACAATCCGGAAATCACACCGCAACGCACCGAAGCAACAATTCAGGTTCGCAACCACAACTCATTGGATGTCGAAGTAGTTGCGGTCACCGAGGCCGGCAGGCGGTTCCGCCTAGGTGCGGTTCACGGTGGCGCAGGACGTACCTTTGCGCTCCCGCGAGATGTCTCTGAGGGCGGCAATCCCTTCCGACTGAAGGTCTATTCAATTGGACGGAAGATTGGGCCTTCGGTGGTCAACCACTACCTGGAGGCAGTGAAAACGCCACTACTGTCCCCTAACGCTGATGGCGAAATAGTGTTGCAGGTGCAGAGCCCTCTATCCAATTCGTTCATCGATCGCGGGCCGTCAGGGCAAAGCTGAGAGCTTCAGAAGGGGAACGAGCACAAAAGAACGGCGCCCGGAGTCGAATGCCGGGCGCCGAAGTGCTGAGGTTGGTTCACCTCAGTGCCGTGCTGATTGTCGGGTGGCCTCCGACAATGTCAGCAGTGCGGAAACTTCCTGTCGACATACCTTCGGGAGCAGACTGCCGAAGGTCAATGCTAGTAATATCGATACTAGCGCGAGTTGTGTGAGTGCAACGTTCGATCCGAAAACGGCTATGTATGCAACGCTTCCGACCACCCCGAGCACCCCTGCCCAGAGCATTGCGGCCGCAAACCTTGACTTGGCCTCGACCGTCCGAAAATAGGCGTACGCTTCCGGCGAGCGATGACTGAGTGCGTGTTTCCAGTCGTTGATGATTGACCTTGGAATCACATCGGATTTGCGAGGCGAAAGAGGCATTCCATGCCCAACCCTGAACTTCAGTCTCCTGCCGGCGCCGTTCGACATGTCAGTAGCACGGCGTCGGGGACAGCGTCGGCGCCCAACATGCAGGGTTGCCACAAGCCACTCGACTGGGAATGCGCGCAGGATGCTGCCAAAGAAGTACGAGACAAATAGGACGCACAGAAGAATCAGCGGATTTCCGAGTGTGTCAGTGACCATGCGCTCGAGCTGTAACCAAAGCGACGGTTCGCCTCCCGACAGAGTGTCGCCGGACAGAACCATGTATGTGACGAGAAAGGTAAAAACTCCCGATGGCAGCACGGCGAGAAAATCGAGCGTGCCGATCTTTGATAGCGTGGACACGGCTGGGACCTTGAGCGTGCCCACGTGACCGCCATGTCGCAGATCGGAGTTACTTCTCATCTCGGTTGCTGTCTCCTGTCTGTCATTCGTGAACGTGCCGATGGCGTGCGAGTATGCACTAAAATCGTAATTTATGCTAGGGGGATTTTCGAGATTCGACGATCTGCTGCTATGGGGCGTGCGTTTCTATGAGAAAACGGCTCTTCAAGAACCGGACTGATTGGCGGCGCTGGCTCGAAGAGAATCACGCTAGCGCCGATGAGATCTGGCTCGTGTTCTACAAGAAGCATACAGGTAGAAGGTCCTTGCAGTACGAAGAGGCGGTAGAAGAGGCACTCTGCTTCGGATGGATCGATTCGAAGTTGAGGCGAATCGACGACGAGAAACACATGCAGCGGTACACGCCCCGTCGGGCTGGTAGCAATTGGGCCAAGAGCAACAGAGACCGTATCGGGAAGTTGACTGCCATCGGTAGGATGACCGAGGCTGGCTTCACAAAGGTGGCTGCCGCGAAACGAGATGGCTCGTGGGATCGCCTGCACGACGTCGAGGATGCACTGTTTGTACCTGAGGACCTCCGGGCTGCCTTGGAGAAGGTCAAGGACGCGAGGAAGAACTTCAATGCCTTTGCGCCATCCCACAGAAAGCAGTACCTGTGGTGGTTGGAGAGCGCCAAAAGGTCCGAGACCAGGCAGGATCGAATTCAGGAGATAGTCAAGAGAGCTGCAAAGAACATCAAGCCTGGGAAGTAACGTGGATCACCGTCGGGTAGCCCTCGGTGCTGCCGGACCTTGGGCCTATGGGCCCGTCTTTTCCGGACGGGGCCGCGAGATACTTTCGGCAACGAGCGCGGCCGTATTGCATGCCTCACAGCTCATGCGCCAGACGAGGCCAATGCTGCCGCCGCCGGCGAGAGGGCCCTCCTGATGCATCTTCTGCTGACCCCTTGGGCACACTGGCATTGTGTCTCCGGCATCGAGCATGCGGCGGATCGCCCGCCTCTCTTCGTCTGAGTAAGCGCTGGTGCCGTTGGCTCGTTCCCTCATCTTACAAAAAAGTAACTCGTCACCGACAACGTGGCCACAACAGCCACCTGTGACGGAACACAGAGGCGGCTGAGCCAACGTTTCGCACTCAGCCGCCCCGTGACCTGCCCTTGTCGATCCTAACGCCCGATCAAGCCGCGGTTCTCGAGGAGCGCTTCAATCGAAGGTGTGCGACCTCGGAACGCTTCGTACAATTCCATGCCGGGCCTCGTGCCACCCTTGGAGAGAATGTGCTCACGGTACCTGCCCGCAACACCCTCGTCGAACAGGCTCGTCTCCTTGAAAGCCTGATACGCATCTGAGTCCAGCACCTCTGCCCAGATATAGGCGTAGTAACCCGACGAGTAACCACCGGCAAAAATGTGAGAGAAGTAGGTGCTCCGGTATCTTGGGATAATCTCGTCGATCAGCCCACGCCGCCTCATCTCGTCATCTTCGAACGCACGCGCATCGTGTTCTTCCGGCTCGGTCAGTGTATGCCAACCCATGTCCAGGTAGGAGGCCGCCAGGTACTCGATGGTTGTGAATCCCTGGTTGAATTGCGCTGCGTCGTTGAGCTTCTGGATCAGCTCGTCAGGAATGACCTCACCGGTCTCGTAGTGTTTCGCAAAGGAACGCAGCACCTCAGGTTCGCCAAGCCAGTGCTCCATCATCTGGGATGGGAACTCTACGAAATCCCTCGGCACACTAGTCCCCGAGAGCGATACGTAGGTCACATCGGAGAGAAGACCATGAAGAGCATGCCCGAATTCGTGGAGCAGGGTTGAAGCATTGTCGAACGAGATGAGCGACGGCAGGTCGCCTGTCGGAGCCGGGAAGTTGAAGTTGGTGGTGACAACGGGGAATACCTCTCCGTCCAACCGCGACTGTGATCGCAACGCGTTCATCCACGCGCCGCCACGCTTGCTCTGGCGCGTGAAGAAGTCCATGTACATGACACCTATATGGGTACCGTCGGCTTCCTTTACCTCAAAGGCCTGTTGGTCGGGGTGCCACCTGGGAAGGTCCGGCAGCTCGGTGAACGTGATGCCGAACAGGTTATTGGCAATCTGAAAGGCACCGTCGCGCACGGCATTGACCTCGAAGTATGCGCGCAGCGCCTCCTCATCGATGGCGAACCGAGCCTGCCTCACTTTCTCCGAGTAATACCGCCAATCCCAACCCTCTAGATCGCCGGATATTCCGTCCTGACGCATCATGTTTTGCAGCGCAGCCCGTTCATTTCTCGCGACGCGCAGAGCAGGGGCCCATATCTCGTCAAGGAAGTCATAAACGCGGTCGGGCGTCTCAGCCATATTGTCCGAAAGAACAAAGTGTGCGTGGCTCTCGTACCCCATCAACGCCGCACGCTCGGCTCGCAGCGCAGCCATCCGGCTTAGGATGGTCTTGTTGTCCTTCTCGTTGTCGTTGTCCCCTCGCATCGCGTAGCCCATATAGATCTGACGTCGCAATTCCCGGTTCGGGGAGTACTGGAGGAACGGGTTGATGCTGGGGCGCTGAAGTGTGAATGACCAGCCGTCCTCGTGTCCCCGACTCACCGTCTCAGCCGCCGCCGCTTGAACCTGCGCCGGCATCAGCTCGCCGAGATCGGTAATGTCGGTTACGTGCAATTCGAAATCGTTGGTTTCGTCCAGGAGATTCTGGGAAAAAGTCAGCGACAACTCGGCGAGTTCCGAGTTGATCTCCCGCAACCTCTCCTGAGCTTCTCCTTCGAGATTCACGCCGCTTCGTACAAAACCCTTGTGCGTCTCCTCGAGGAGCTTGAGCTGTTCCGGCTCGAGGCCTAGCTCGTCTCGTTGGTCGTACACCGCCTTGACGCGAGCGTACAGGTCCGCGTTGAGAGAGATGTTGTCGTCATGTGCCGCCCGTTCCGGCGCGAGTTCCTGAGCAATATCCTGGAGTGTGTCGTTTGTGTGAGCCTCGTTCACGGCTCCGAACACCCTGCTGATTCTGTTCAGTTTGCTTCCACTTCTCTCCAATGCCTCGATCGTGTTGGCAAAGGTCGCGGGATCGTGGTTGTTCACTATTTCGTCGACCTCGGCCGCATGCTCGGCCATAGCGGTCCGAAATGCTTCGAGATAATGCTCGTTCTCGATTTCGTCGAACGGAGGCACACCGAATGGCGTGTCCCACTCGTTGAGTAACGGGTTACCTGGAGAGCAGGCGGAAGCACTAATCATGACTGAGAATAGCGCCAAAGCGACTGGCACAGACAGCTTGGATTTCATCGGGCGACTCCTTAAGGCGTTCGGAGACCAACAACGGCCGCGGATACCTACTAGGTAGAGGGACCGGCTTCGGCAGCAGCTTGGCCTGAAATTTCACACGGGTCATAATGTACCCAAGCGTCAGGCTTTGGACGAGTTCACGGTGGAGTTGAAACCCGGCGCGCTTGTTGAGGCACGCACCCGAGGCATGAACAGCAATGCAGCAGAGGATGCTACTGCTGGTTCCTGTCCTCTGCGTCGGCGTTGCCACCAACCAGCATTACCGGACCTGAGAACCGACTCAACAGCGTCTCAATCGCCGCGGGTGGCAGCACCGGACTGTTGGTGGGCACCACAGCAACATTAGCCCCGGAAGAGCGTACATTTCGCGCCAGGTCTGTTACGTTCCGAATCACTATGCGTCTGAATTCCAACACAGGGTGTTGATCCCCGAGTGCGGTTTGTGCCTTCTCCTCGAGTTCCTCTATACCCAACTCGACCTCGATCGGGCACAGGACCATCAATGATGTGGTGAGTACTCGCGCTAGTTCGGATGCGGCAAAAAGCGCCTGGTCGCCCGTCGGCGAACCGTCGTAGACTACTGCCGGGGGCCCC
>JBDGYW010000183.1:0-9566 GCA_039588935.1 Gemmatimonadota bacterium
CCACCACGTTGCCTTCAAACTCCTCCGCAAACTCACGAAGTTTGCTGAGCTTTGCCTCCAGTTCAGGCCGCCGGAAACGTGCGTTCGAAGTGAGTGAGCTGTTCGAAACGCCCGTAATGCTTCGCACAACAACTCGGCTCGCCCACACTCGAGGCATTGCAGTGCCAGGCGAGCGCCAGGAGGTTGAGCATCGCGAATTCTCTCGCAAGGTGACCCAGTACGCCATACCGGTTTACGCACGTTTCCGGCGGCCTGAACTGGAGGCAAAGCTCAGCAAACTTCGTGAGTTTGCGGAGGAGTTTGAAGGCAACGTGGTGGAAGAAGGTGAATCGCAGATTGGTGTGGTGAGCCACGGGATTCCCTACCAGTACGTGAAGGAAGTCTTGCCCGACGCAACGGTTTTCAAGCTCGGCATGCTTTACCCTCTGCCTGAGAAACGCCTCAAGGAGTTCTGTTCGCGGTTTGAAAAAGTATTTGTTGTCGAGGAGAGCGAGGGTTTCATCGAGCAGGAGATGGCGAGCATAGGTATCACGAACCTGGTCGGCAAGGAGCGTTTCACAAACATCGGAGAACTGAGTGCCGATCTCGTGGCGGCCGGGCTTCTGGACATGCCGGTCCCCACCGACTTCGGCGACGAGGCCACCATACTGCCCCGGCCACCGGTCTTGTGCACGGGGTGCTCCCATCGCGGCGCGTTCACCGCCTTGAAGGACATGGGTGTACTCGCGACCGGAGACATCGGATGTTACACGCTCGGCTCACTTCCGCCATTTGATGCACTGAACACGGTGTTCTGCATGGGGGCCAGCATCGGCAACGCCACCGGGTTCATCAAGGCCGGTGAGACGGAGGTCGTTGCGGTAATTGGAGACTCGACCTTCATGCACAGTGGCCTGCCAAGCCTGGTCAGTGCGGTCTACAACCGTGTGCCCACGACCATGCTGTTGCTGGACAATGGCACGACGGGAATGACCGGCCACCAGGAACATCCAGGCACGGGGAAGACCCTCAAGGGTGGACCCGCGCCCGCCGTCAACTATGAGCAGCTGTTGAATGCGATAGGAGTGGAGCAAGTCGAGGTGGTAGATCCTTGGGACCTCGACGCCACGAAGAACGCGATTCGCGCCGGGCTCGACCACTCCGGTCCGGCGGTCATCATCTCGCGTCGTAGCTGCATGCTGCTGCCGGAGCAGAAACTCAAGGAGTGGGTGCCATATCGTGTGGAGGAGGATGAATGCATCCAATGTGAGGAGTGTATGGCGGTGGGATGCCCAGCTCTGGTATGGGAGAATGAGTATCCGCGAATTCGGGAGTGGGAGTGTACTGGTTGTTCGTTGTGTGCGCAGTTGTGTCCCGTGGATGCAATTCAACGGACAGGGGAGGTTTGAGCCATGGCGGTAACGAACGTGCTGATCGGAGGCGTGGGTGGACAGGGCGCAATTCTATCCAGTGAACTCCTGGCGTTGGCCGCAATTGAAGCCGGCCACGATGTGAAGCAGGGTGAATTTCATGGCGTTGCCCAAAGGGGGGGCGCCGTATTCAGCCACGTGAGGTTTGGTGAGAAAGTCCATTCGCCGATGGCTCGGCGCGAGTCCGTTGATTTCATGCTGGCCCTCGAGAAGCTCGAGGCGCTGCGCTATGCGCACTTCGTGAAACCGGGCGGAACGATCATCGTGAACGACCACAAGGTGGAACCCGTTCGCACTGCCGATCATCGGGTCTATCCCGAGAATGCCGTCGAATTCCTCGAATCAAAAGGCTTCAAGGTGATGGTCATGGACGCCACTCAGAAAGCCATAGCACTCGGCAACCACCGGGCGGCGAACGTGGTGCTGCTCGGTGCCCTCGCTGAACTGCTCGATATCTCGGAAGAAGTGTGGAACGAGACACTCGAGAATCGCATCCCCGAGCGGTTCCAGGAACTCAACCGAGAGGCGTTTTCTACGGGACGAGGGCTCGCGAAGTCAAAAAAGTGAGCACCGTGCGTTTGAACAGAAGGCTCGCTTTCTGGATTCCCATGGCCTTCGTCCTGGGAATCTGTTTGCCCGCGTGTTCGCCCGCGCTCCGAGTCAACAAGGCTGAGTTGGCCGAGCGGGTGAGGCGTGAATTCCATCACGCCTGGAACGGCTACCGACAATACGCGTGGGGTCACGACGCCCTGCTGCCACTCTCCAACGGCTATCGTGACTGGCACGCCAAATCACTACTGATGACGCCGCTCGATGCGTTCGACACCATGCTACTAATGGGGTTGGACGAGGCAGCCGCCGAAGCGAAGGAATTGATCCTCGAACAGCTCACCTTTGACCGCGACTTCTCGGTCCAAGTGTTCGAGATAGTCATTCGTTCACTGGGTGGCATGATCACCGCTTACCAGATGGATGGCGATCAGAGATTTCTCGACCTGGCTGTCGATCTGGACGATCGCCTGCTTCCGGCATACGAATCGGCGACGGGGATGCCGTACGGCAGAGTCCATCTTCAGACCGGCGCCAAGGAGTGGCAGGTTAGCAATCCGGCCGAGAGGCGAAGCGCGCCGTGGTGGCGGTATTCGAGAGTCTGGTCGAGCACACGCGAACCGAAAGCGGCTATGCCGCGTTGTCAGACGTAACGACCAAGGAGAAGGCAGACGATATGGAGAGCTTCTTCCTCGCGGAGACGCTCAAGTACGCCTATCTGCTATCTGCCCCAGAGGAGACTCTCGATTTCGACGCTGTGATCTTCAACACGGAGGCACACCCTATAAGGCGGGCGAGCGGACAGGCGGACACGCGGTAGGGACTGCACCTCTGCACCTCTGCCATCCCCAACCATGTTCTCACGCAGTTCGTCGATCACGGGAATAGCCGACCAACCTCCCAACCGTCGCCGGTCTTCTCGAACATCACCCGATCGTGCAGCCGATTGATCCGGCCCTGCCAGAACTCGATGTGGTGGGGAGTGAGGCGGTAACCGCCCCAGAAGGGAGGCAGCGGCACGTCGCCCTTCGGAAATTTCTCTTCATACTCGCGGAATCGGCGCTTTAGCTCCTCCGGGCTCGCCAGTGGGGAGCTCTGTGCGGAGGCCCACGCGCCGAGCTGGCTGCCGCGCGGGCGTGAACGGAAGTACGCGGTAGACTCCTCCACGGTGAGTTTCTCCACATTGCCCTCTGAGCGGATCTGGCGTTCTAGTACGGGCCAATGTGAGATCAGGGCGGCGCGGGGGTTCTCCGTGAGTTCTGAAGCTTTCCGACTCTCATAGTTCGTATAGAACACCAACCCCCGATCGTCTACGCCTTTGAGCAACATCATCCGAGCCGAAGGCACGCCATCCTTGGTGCAGGTTGCCAAGCTGATAGCGTCATGCAGGAACAGGCCTGACCGCTTCGCATCATCGAGCCATTTGCCATACAGCTTGATCGGGTCTTTGCCGGCCGTCTCTTCAGACAGCCCGGTCGCCATTCCGCTGCCCATGGTTAGGACAGTACGAATCTTGGTTATCAGTGACATGGTAGTGGGACGTAAAGTAAGGGGGCATGGAGGACTCGGGAATATGCAGATGAAGCGGTGGCAGGGGATGCAGAGGTGCACGATTGGCAGAAGGGCAGGAATGCGTTGGCGGCATAGGCGGCAATTCAGGGAGGCAAGTACGGCAGCACACATCATCTGGCGCTTGCGGTAACGATGGCGCAGTTTACCCCTTCAAATCAGACCAGCACATCCACGAGGACAAACACAAAATGAAGCTCACAACCGAAGTAACCGGACGGCCATTCGTCGCACTTGCAGCGGCACTCGTACTCGCGTCGGCATGCCTGGCGCAAGGTGGGATCACCAAATACGTACGATACTCTCACGATGGTGTCGTCTCCTACGGGATCTTGGATGGGGAGACGATCAACGTGCTCGACGGTGATTTGTTTTCCTCACCTACGCCAACCGGCGAAACCGTACCCCTGAGTGCGGTACGGCTGTTGGCGCCCTGTGAGCCATCCAAGGTCATTGCGGTCGGGCTCAACTACCAGAGCCACTTGGGCGAGAGGGAACCCGCAGCGTACCCGGGCCTGTTTGCCAAATACCCGACTTCGATCGTGGGCCACGAAGCCGACATACTGATGCCTCAGGACGCGACGAATCTCCACTATGAGGCTGAGTTGGTAATTGTCATCGGGCAGCGCGCCAAGGACGTGTCGGTCGAGGACGCCGGGGAGTATATCTTTGGTGTTACCGCGGGCAACGACGTGAGCGAGCGCGATTGGCAGGGCGCCGATCTCCAATGGTTTCGCGCCAAGGGATCGGACACGTTCGGGCCCCTCGGACCAGTGATCGTGTCAGGACTGGACCATAACGATCTTCTGGTGCAATCCCGCGTGAACGGGGAAGTGCGTCAAACAGGGCGCAGCAGCGACTTGATCTTCAACGTTGAGACAATCGTCAGCTATGTGAGCAAGTACGTCACCCTCTTCCCGGGGGACGTGATCTTCACCGGTACGCCGGGCACCACAATGGCCATGCAGCCGGGTGACGTTGTTGAGATCGAAGTCGAGGGAGTGGGGGTGCTGCGGAATACGGTTCGGCGCGGCCAGGCAGAACGCTAAGTGGAAGAGCCAATATCCAATGTCCAAGTGTACACCACTTCGTAGTTGGACATCCCTTGTTGGATATGCAGACTTCGCTCTCAGTGTTGTAGCGCTCTGCAAGCAACATTGCATTTCTAGAAGGATCCAACGTCAACCGGAGATTCTGTTCATGAATCGCGTACCAGCGACCCTACTTCTCTGCGCTCTCGGATTTTCCGCGGCACCAGCAACGGCTCAGCACGCCGGCCAACTTGGTAGCGCCTTCTTTGATCAGCTCGAATACCGCCACATCGGACCCGTCGGCAACCGTGTCAGCGCGGTTGTAGGAGTGCCCGGCGATCCGAACACGTACTACTTCGGCGCGGCGTCAGGTGGTGTTTTCAAGAGCGTTGACGGCGGCGTTCAGTGGGAACCGATATTCGACGACCAGGACGCTGCCTCGATTGGCGCGATCGCGATCGCGCCGTCGAATCCCAATATCGTCTGGGTCGGTACGGGCGAGTCAAAGGTGCGGAGCAACATCTCCATCGGTAACGGAATCTACAAGTCGACCGACGCGGGGAGGACATGGACTCACATGGGCCTCGAGAAGACCGGCCGGATCTCACGCGTTTTGATACACCCGAGCAACCCCGACGTTGTCTATGCGGGAGCACTCGGCCACTTGTACGGGCCTCAGGATGAGCGCGGCGTATTCAGGACGACCGACGGCGGTGAGACCTGGGAACGCGTTCTCTTTGTCGATGAAAACTCCGGCGTCTCGGACATGGTGATGGACCCGAACAACCCCGACATCATTTTCGCGGGCATGTGGCAAATGATCATCTGGACCTGGGGCAGGCAAAGCGGTGGACCGGGCAGCGGGCTCCACGTGTCGCGGGACGGGGGCGACAGCTGGGAGCATCTTACCGGAAACGGGCTCCCGGTGCCACCACTCGGGAAGATCGCCCTGGCGATGTCGGCGGACAACTCCGATCGGGTGTATGCTCTCATCGAGACCAACTCCAATCGTGACTTCGCCGAACTCGATGACCACCAGGGTGTCCTATGGCGGTCGGACAACGGCGGCTCTTCATGGCGGATGGTGAACGCAGACCACTCAATCGTTCAGCGTCCGCACTACTACTCACGAATGGCAGTCGCCCCGGACAACCACAACGAGGCGCATTTCCTCGCCGTCTCGCACACCAAGTCGTACGACGGTGGCATCACTACCACCTACGCAGGCGCCGGCGGTGACAACCATGACATGTGGATCGACCCTCTTATGCCAGACCGAATGATCGTGGGACACGACGGCGGTCTGAGCATTTCGACCACACGAGGCGAAAGCTGGATGCGGCCGCGGCTCCCCATCGCTCAGATGTACCACGCCCACACCGACAACCAGATTCCCTATTTCGTGTACGGCAACAGACAAGACGGGATGTCGCACCGTGGTCCCAGCAACAGCCTTACCGGTGGGAGTATTCCGATCGGTGCCTGGCATTCGGTTGGTGGCTGCGAGTCGGGCTTTGCGATCCCCGACCCCGTCGACAACAACATCGTATGGACGGGATGTTACGAGGGAATTCTCTCCAGATACAATGTGAGGAATGGGCATTCCAGGAACGTGAGCGTCTGGCCCGACAATCCCGAGGGTTGGCCCGCCGGGGAATTGAGGTACCGGTTCCAATGGACCTTCCCCGTAGCGATCTCACCGCACGATCACACACGGGTGTACGCGGGCAGCCAACATGTGCACCAGACAACTGACGGCGGACATAGCTGGCAAGTCATCAGCCCAGATCTCACAACCAACGACAAGAGTAAACAGCAAAAGACCGGTGGGCTGACGCCGGACGACGCGAGCCCGACCTATGCGGCAGTGCTATTTGCGATTGCCGAGTCGGCTCTAGAGGAGGGACTCATCTGGACCGGGTCCAATGATGGCCTAGTGCAGGTGACACGTGACGGCGGTGCGAACTGGACAAACGTCACAGACAACATTCCCGATCTCCCGCTCTGGGGCACGGTGAGCAACATCGAGCCGTCGCGGTACGATGCCGGGACAGCATACATCTCCGTCGACTTCCACCAGGTGAACAACACCAGCCCGTACGCATATAAAACCACCGACTACGGGCAGAGTTGGAGGCTCATTAGCGAAGGCATCCCGCAAAGTGTGTTCAGCTACGTGCACGTAGTGCGCGAGGACCCAGTGAGGCCTGGCCTGCTATACCTAGGGACCGAAAACTCGCTGTATGTGTCGTTCAACGACGGTGGTGATTGGGTACCGCTGCAAACGAACCTACCGCACGCACCGGTGCACTGGCTCTCGATCCAGGAGCATTTCAACGATCTCGTCGTGGCCACGTACGGACGCGGTTTCTGGATCCTCGACGACATCACACCGGTACAACAACTCACGGACGATGTGATTGAGTCGAGCGTTCACCTGTTCGCGCCGCGGCCAGCGTACAGGTTCAGGACCCGGAGTCAAACAGTGAGCCAACCGGGCGATCCGGGAGCGGGCGAGAACCCTCGCAACGCCGCTTCGATCCACTACTACCTGAACGGCGAGCCCGAAGAAAGAATCGGCATCAGCATACTCGACGGAGCCGGTAACGTCTTACGCAACCTAGACTCAGGGTCAAGTGAACCCGGCATCAACCGAGTCTATTGGGATTTTCGTCTTTCCCCATCCCGCACACCAAGGATGCGCACCAAGGTTCTCGAGCACTCTCACGTGCCGATCGGTGACGACGGATGGCGGCCTGCCGGTGAGTCAGGCAGAGTGAGTCCCCTGGCGCCTCCGGGCGAATACACAGTTCGCCTCACGGTGGGCGATCAAGAGTTCACACAACCACTCGTCGTGCTGAAGGATCCCAATTCGACAGGCACCGAGGCAGACATACGAGAACAGTTCGCGGTGATTCTCGAACTGCGCGACAACACCAACGCCGTAGTGGACCTCATCAATGAGGCAGAGACCGTTCGTGACCAAATCCAGCGGCTCATCGAACGAGTGAGATGTTCAAGTGGCGCCGATGAAATAATCACCGCAGGAAGAGCACTGGATCAAAAACTGATCGACCTGGAGATGAACCTCACCGACCTGAGAATGTCCGGCGGTTCTGCAGGCCAGGACCGCCTGAGATGGCCCCGGCAGTTGTATGCGAAGATCACGAGCCTGGCCGGATACATTGGCGGATCCGACTTCGTGCCTACAACCCAGCACCTCGAGGTTCACGAACGACTGAAAGGCTTGCTCCGAGAATATCAGAGCCAGATGCAGAGCATCCGCGAGCAAGACCTGGCCGCATTCAACAGGTTGTTGACGGAGAATGGGGTGGCGGGAATCATTTCTGGAAGGCGTTGAGCTTCTCAGGAAGTGCGAGCGGAACACGCGAGCCATCCCGCAGCGCCAACGGGTGAGCGTGGTCACGGCGCGGTACGCGTCGGCCGCGCGAATATCGTTGCGCGACGGGACGGGCCTGCGCGCCGAGCACTACCGCCGAGTCCTTTTCCTTTCCTCCTCTAGCGCCGTGTAAACCCGTTCTGCCGTCAACGGCAGCTCATGTAGACGCACGCCCGTCGCATCATACACGGCATTCAGTATGGCGGGGATCGTCGGCATGATCGCGCCCTCCCCCACCTCCTTCGCCCCAAACGGCCCATTCGGCTCGTGACTCTCGATTATGATCGACTTCACGCGAGGCATGTCGAGCGATGTCGGGATCTTGTACTCGCCGAGTGATGCGTTGAGAATGCGCCCCGTGTCGTCGAATTTGACCTCCTCGAGCAGCGCCTCACCGAGCCCCATGGAAAGAGAGCCCTGCATCTGACCTTCGACTGATGTGCGGTTCACAACCTGACCACAGTCGTGGGCGTCGGTCATTGCGTCAACCGTCACCTGCCCTGTTTCAAGATCGACAGTCACTTCAACGATCTGCGCCGAGCACCCATACGCCGGAGAGGTGCCCACAGCCGCGCCCTTGTGTTTGCCTCCCAAACGCGGCGGCTTGTACTTTCCTGTTCCTACGATCGAACCTATGGCGACCGTTGCCAGTCGTGCTGCTTCGCGGAAGGTGAGATCGCCACCCTTGGGCACATCGGCCCAGCCACGATGCTCTTTGATGTACCGCAACCGCAGCGGCTCGATGTCCGGCTGCTTGCCTTTGACCTTCACACGGCCCGCACTGATGTCGAGCTTGCCCGTATCCACACCCAGCTCGTCCGCGACCACACCTAGAATCTGCTGCTTCACATCCTCGGCGGCTTGCTTTGCGGCATGCCCGGTCATGAGTGTCTGACGCGAAGAGTACGCACCGAGGTCCATCGAAAAGTCGGTATCTCCCGATGCGACCTTCACGGCCGACAGCGGAATGCCGAGTTCTTCGGCGACGATCATGGCAACCATGGTGTCTGAACCCTGACCGATGTCGGCCGAACCGGTAAAGGCGGTGACCGAGCCACCGTCCTCAGCTACGCGAACGATCACAGTGGAGTGGTAGGTATCGGACCTGTAGATCGGATATGCCGCACCCGAGACGAAGAAGCCACATGCCATGCCGATTCCCTTCCCGCTCGGCAGTTTGCCCTTCTTCTCGTCCCAATCCGATCCAACCCTGACAGCTTCGATACACTCCCGCATGCCAAGCGACGACATGTCGAGTTCGTTACAGGTCACGTCTCCGGCTTGCATGATGTTCTTGAGCCTGAGTTCTACGGGATCCATGCCGATTTCCGCCGCAATGATATCGAGCTGTTGTTCGAAACATGCCCGCGCGGCGACTCCGCCGTGTCCTCGTTGCGCTCCGCATGCCGGCTTGTTCGTGTAGACGCGCATGCCGTCGTACTTCATGTGGGGCAGCCGATAAGGTCCACCGAGCAACGATCCTGCGTAGTAGACTGTCGCAATGCCGAACGAGCTATACGCACCACCATCCAGCACGCAGCGGTGGTGAAGAGCGTGGATCGTGCCGTCCTTCTTCACCCCAGTCGTCATTTCGTGGAAGAACTGGTG
>JBDGYW010000184.1:0-9564 GCA_039588935.1 Gemmatimonadota bacterium
TTCGTTGAGACCACGATGACATCCCTCGGCCGGGCGACCTCGAGCGCCTTGTGCACCATCAGATTGTCTCCGGGCCGGGCGTTCACCGTGACCGCCATGCCGCAGAGGGGCAAGCCTGTGCGGTTCTTCATTCCGGGGTCCATGAAATGGAACCGTCCCATGGCGTCGGCAACGTTGGATGTCGCCCGGCCGCGGAACTCAGACACCAGTTCCTCGGACGGCCTTGGCAAACCGGTCACGATTCGAAAGCCGAGCTTACCGTGTGTTTTCACGTACTCAAGTCCTCTCTCAATCCACGCTCAGAGCTCGCGGCGTGCTCATTCAGTGCCCTGGGTGATACTCCCGCTCGATGTTGCCCTCGAGGTCGTCGCGGTAGAACCATACGTCCCGAAGGTCGCCTGTGCTGTACCTGAGCGCCTGATCGTCGAAATGGGGCGACGCGGGATCGCCGCTTTGACCGCCGGCAGTTATCGCTCTCGCACTCACCCTCTCGCCAAACTCGACAACGGCCACAAAGCTGTTGCCGGAGGTGCCATACCACTTCTTCGTGCCGTTGCGGGGGGCTGCCCCATATGAAGCCAACGATCCCCACCGGCCTGACGCAAAGCCAACCGGCATGCTCGGTGCATCATCGTCGAACGGGTGCACAACATCCCCGGTGATACGCTGGAACCGGTTTATGTCTCCCCAAGGAGTCTGCCAAGCGCCAAAGTCGCTCTCGAGCTTCTCGGAAGCCGCCGACAGAGCCGCGAGATGCTGCCCACTCGTGGCTCGAGTCGCCATGAACTCATACACGGAGACACCCGCGCCGCGTGCATCGGCACGCACTAGTTGCATCAACTCTTGGCCCCAAAACATCGCGAGGGAGGTCGGTACAGACTCAATGGAATATCGCAGGTCCCACGCCCTCAATACTTCTATCTGTTCTGAGAGTTGTCCCTTGAGCGGATCTGAACTTGGAGTGCGGTCGTATGCTCTGACCAGCGCTGGGATGAGGTCCTCGAAGCCTGTGAGATAGCTGTCGTAAGCGGCCTCAATCAGGGTCTGAGGAGTAAAATCGGTCTTGTTCTCCAGCACCCGAATCGCATGCCGTCCCCTCGCATTCTCACCGGATCGCGACATGTAAGTGGGATAGTCTGCTTGCCGAGGGCTGTGCGTCCCCGCAGCTGAGTACGGCCAGTTGTTCGTGTTTTGGATCCAGCCGTTCGGTGGGTTGAACAGGTGTGGGATCTCGTCCACCGAATGCAGGCCCTGCCAGTCCGTTGCCGGGTCACTTCCATCCACCGGCTGGTCCCAGTCAAACCGCGTGTCGCGTCTGGGTATGAAATTGCCGTGGAAGTAGGCGATGTTGCCGTCGGCATCTGCGTAGACGGTGTTGTTGGAGGAGTTGGTGTTCAACTCCATCGTTTCGTAGAAGCTTTCGTAGTCCGTCGCCTTGGTTCGCATGTACGATTGAGTCAGGGCCTTGATCGGCTCCTGCATCAACTTGACCGCAACCCACTTGCCGTCCACCTCACGAACGATAGGGCCGTGATGGGAGTGATAGACTGTGATCTCCTTCTGCGCCATCCCCGTGTCGGTCTTGTACGGCAGCGTGAGTTGAGTCGCCGTCAGTTGGCGCTCTTCGTTGCCGTGTCGGCAATAGAAACCGTCATCTTTTTCGACCACCGTCTCCAGGTACTCGTCCAAGAAATCGGAACCGGTGGACGTGTGCATCCAGCCGAGCCGATCGTTGAACCCTTGGTAGATGAAGAACTGACCCCATGTGACGGCGCCGTATGCGTTCAGGCCTTCCTCGCTGACCATGTGCACTTCGGCTCTGAAGTAGAATGAGGTATGCGGATTGATCCAGAACAGGGCGTTCCCCGAAGCGCTATTCGACGGCGCGATGGCAAAACCGTTCGATCCTCTGGGTTCTTCGAAGATGTCGTTGCCCGAGGCCGCCATCTGGCTCTCGAAGCGCTCGCCATAAAACTCCTCCAGTCGACCCAGCGAGACTCTCTCGATGTCTCCGCCGATGCTGCCTTCGGTGAACGTCAAAGCCATCCACGGTTCGAAACGCGAGATGACCCGCGGCGCGACGTCCGGGTTCTTGTAGAGGTAGTAGTTCAGGCCGTCAGCCCAGGCGGCCATCAGCTTCTTCAGCCAGTCGGGGCACTCGTCGTACAGGGCCTGCATCTCCTCGGGACTAACGAAGAGTTTCATTCGCAGATCCCCAAACAGCTCGTCCTCTCCCTCAGCTTCCGCCAGGCGACCCATGGCATTGATGTAGTTCAGCTCCACTCGCGGGAAGTCGTCTTCGGCCTGCGAGTAAATCATTCCGAAGACTGCATCGGCATCGGTTTCCCCGTATATGTGTGGGATACCCCATGTGTCGCGAACGATCGTGACGTTTTCGGCTTGTTGCTCCCAACGGGCCACTTCAGGGTCTTGAGGAGCGCATGAAGCGCAGGCGAGCAAGAGCAACAGAAAGAGGTTCTTCATTAGAAACGAACTCCAATATGTGGTACGGTTTGGCGGGTCAGCTCATTGGCCGTCCCCGCCGACAAGAGAACATGTCTTGCAGGAGATCGATGTGACAGTGCCGTCGCCACCGGTTCCCAAAGACAGGTTGCCACCCAGCCTAAGGTAACAAATGTCCCAAAAATGTAGGTTGCTGTCCCAAGAGCGCACTACCGCGGTACCGCTTGGAGCATATCTTGGCCTGGATACCTTCCAGGGATACGTGGCAGTGGTCAACCGTGCCTTCACCCGCGACTTCTTGTATGATGGCCTCCGGTGGACGGTGTCGGTGGACGGCGGCATGCATTTCGATAGCGATTGGGTCCACCATTACCTGCCGTTGGCACCCGCGGAGCTTCCGGATTCGGAGCAACTCCGGCAGATGCCGGAAGATCAGCTCTGCTGGTTACTGCGCATGGCTGCTCACGGCAAGAGGCCAAGTCGGTGACGAGCCAATAAGCAAAGGTTGCGGAAATCGCCGTGTGCCAGTGATTTGCCCCCCACTTGAAACTCCCCGCCGTCATCCTCCGTCATATTGTTAACAACGCTAACAAACTAACGGAGTGCCAGTCATGGGACGGGAATCGCTGGGCGAGTTCGAGCATTTGGTGCTGCTTGCCATTCTCCGCCTGGGATCGGAGGCCTACGGTGTGCCGATTGTTCAGGAGATCGAGAAACGCACGAGCCGCACGGCATCCCGTGCAGCGGTCTACATCGCTCTCAAACGACTTGAAGGAAAGGGGTTCGTCTCGTCGCGGATGGCCGACCCAACTCCTGAGCGCGGTGGGCGGGCGAAGCGCTACTTCAAGATCGAGGCGGCCGGTATTGAGCAGGTGAAGGACTCCCGCCGGGCGCTGGTGAGTATGTGGGAGGACCTGGAGCCGATCCTGGAGGACAGGTGAAGGTTCCCGCATTGGCATCATGGCTACTGCGGCTCGTCATTCCGGTTGATGACCGCGACGGGATTCTCGGTGATCTCGAGGAGACGCTTCGCACCGGCCTGCCTGGTTCCGGGACTTTCGGCATGCGATTGTGGTACTGGCGCCAGACGTTGAGTCTTTCCGCGCAGTTCCTCCGGGAGCGGGTCGCAGATCGTGGCCAGGTGCCGCGAGCGTGTTCCGCGTCAGTGCCGATTTCGGGCTCGAGTGCACCAGGGACTCTCATTCAGGATCTTCGCTACGCGACGCGCAACGTGATCAAGAGTACAGGTTTCTCGGTTGTTGCGGTGCTTACCCTTACGCTCGGCATCGGCGCCAACACCGCCATCTTCAGCGTTGTCGATGGCATCCTGTTGCGGCCGCTTCCGCTTTCCGAAGCCGACCGGATCGTTGCGGTTTGCGAAACCAATCCGGCGGTAGCCGATTTCTGCATCGGTTCGCCTCCTAATGTCGAAGATTGGGATGAACAGGCGCGAGCGATCGAAGATTTCGGGCTTGGACGCCAATGGCCGTTCGTGATCAGAGGGGACGACGGAGCCGAGGGCATCGGTGGCGGGCTGGCGACACCGGGGATGTTCGAGGTACTGCGGTTTACACCCGCACTAGGCCGGTTGCTTCAACGCTCCGACTTGGAACCGGGGAACAACCACGTCGCGGTGCTGAGCCACGCGCTGTGGCGAACACGCTTTGGCGCAGACCCGACCGTTGTCGGGCGGCCGGTTTTGCTGGACGGAGAGAGTTACCAGGTCGTAGGCGTTTTGGACTCTGGCGCGGAAGTGCCGCGGCTGGAGGACGTGGAACTCTGGGTTCCACTTCATTTTCACCCTCGCGAGGAACGCCGCCGATCGTGGCGGGGTTTCATCGTCTACGGTCGCCTATCTGACGATGCAACGCTCGCCTCCGCCCGCGAAGAGATGCAGTTGATTTCGGAACGGCTTGCGGTGGCGTATCCCGAGACCAACGACGGGTGGGGTATCTCTGTGATGCCGTTGCGGGACAGGATCGTCGGGTCGGTCAGGCCGACACTGTTGGTGTTCCTTGCAGCGGTGGGGTTCGTGCTTCTCATAGGGTGTGCCAACGTAGCGAACCTGCTGCTGGTACGGGGCGCGAGCAGGCGTCGAGAACTGGCCGTCCGTTCGGCTCTCGGGGCAGGTCGTTCAAGGCTGGTGCGGCTGCTCCTCTCTGAGGCGTTGGTTCTCTCGGTACTGGGTGGAGTTGGCGGTGTGCTGCTTTCGCTGCTTGCCGTGAACGCGTTCGTTTCATTGGCGCCGCCCGGGATTCCGCGCCTGGATGAGGTCGCGGTCGACAGCCGAGTCCTGATGTTCGCGTTGCTGCTTTCGGTGGCTACGACAATCGTGTTCGGGTTGGTCCCCGCACTGAGCGCTACGGCGAGCGATGTCAATCAAGCGCTAAAGGAAGGGGATCCCCGCGCCGCAGGCCGATCACGGCTCGGAGTCCGTGGAATCCTCGTGGTGTCGGAGGTCGCGCTCGCTCTGATACTGTTGATTGGCGCCGGCCTGCTCACGAGGAGCTTCGCGGGGCTGCTCGATTGGGATCCCGGTTTCGATCGCGAGAACCTGCTCACTGCCTGGCTCCTGACATCCTCCCCCAGATTCCAAACCGGCCTTCAGGTAGTCGAATTGCACAGCCGAGCCGCGGAGGAGGTTGCGTCACTGCCGTCTGTTCTGTCGGTCGGAAAGACTTCAGCCGGTCCTCTGTTCGGCGGGACGGAAACGGACGAATTCACAATTGGCGGCAGGCCGGAACCAGAACCAGGCGAACGCCCGGTTGCACGCTGGTATGACGTCGGCCCCAACTACGTCGCGACTTTGGGCGTGCCCCTCCTCGCGGGCCGTGTGTTCACGGCCGACGACGTAAGGGAATCTCCCCCGGTAGCCATCGTCAACGAGGCACTTGCCAATCGCTACTGGCAAAACGAGGATCCGATCGGTGGGCAGCTGACCATCCAGGAGCGAGGAACCATGACGATCGTTGGGGTGGTCGGAAACGTCACCCCGTTCAGGACTGGTGAACGCGCAAGCCCGGAGATATACTGGCCCCAGATGCAGTCGCCGCGTCTGGCCACGTACTTGCTGATACGAACAGCCGCGGATCCCTCGAGCCTGTTCCGGCCGATCCGTGATCGCTTGCGGACGCTGGATCCGGACATGCAGGTGTCCGGGTTCCGGACTATGGAAGGGCATATCGGCCGGCAACTCGTGCGCCCGAAGTTCAACATGCTGCTGGTGGGGATCTTCGCATCGGTTGCGCTGGTGCTCGCCTCCATCGGGATCTACGGCGTGGTGTCGTATTCGGTCGCCATGAGAACCCGGGAGATGGGAATCCGCATGGCTCTCGGAGCGCGCGGGTTCGACATCGTTAGATCTGTGGTGGGTGGAGGAATGGTGCCGGCGGGCATCGGAATCGGGATCGGCCTCCTTGGGGCGTTCGGTGTGACTCGGTTGCTCACGAGTATGCTGGTTGGTGTCGAGCCAACCGACGGAGTGACCTTCTTCTCAGTTGCGGCGTTACTGGCTGCTGTGGCAGCCGTCGCGTGCTACGTTCCGGCCAGCCGCGCCACGCGGGTAGAAGCGTCGGTCACTCTGCGGGAGGAATAGGCCGTGCAGATCGCGGTCGGCACGGATTCGATGTACGGATCACCGTGCCGACCGCCGTGAGCATGTCATCCTACCCTCGGTCAGTGTGCGCCCAACCGAAACTCGTCTGGGTACTCCGACGTCCTGAGCCAGCGATACATGTCCCGGCCGCTGCCGGGGAGATGAGCCCCGATCACTGCGACTACGGTTTCGTAATCGAGCATGTTCCGATTCAACAAATCTGAAGTGAGTTCAAAGAAACCACCGGCACCCAACCGGCGGCGCAGGTAGTCGAAGAACAGCCGCACGCGGTCATTCAGCACGAAAGTGTCCTTATACTCGCTGATCTCGTCGGTCCCGATCTCCAGAATCGGCTTCTCCGGCGGCAGCCGCTCACCCCTCTGTCCCCTGCCCGTCTCGCGCTTGGAGACATACTGGTCTTCAATCCGTTTCAGGTAGTCCCGATACCAATCCTCTCCCAAGATCTCCGCCATCGCCGGTAAGTGGAAGTAGCTGGGAAATCCTTCGATCACCAAAGAACCCATTTCGTCGGAATGTGGGAGGCGCACGAAGGAGTGGACCAATTCGTGTGCGACCGTGGTGCTCCGCCATGAGGTAACCTCGAACTCGGTCCACACGTCGTCGCTTATGCCGATCGCGTTCCCGCTCGCGATATCGCCGTACTCCGGCATTTGTATTACGTGAATCTGGTCGGCCGAAGCTGCGTGTCGATAGAAAGTCCGGTAGAGCGACTCCAAGCGACGCGAAAAGGAGAGAATCTCGCTTGCCTTTCGCTGCGAAACGGAGTCCCGGAGGTGATATAGGTGAAAGCCACCGTCACTCATCACCCCGAACCGCCGAGCGGTGCATTGAGCGTCGAACAGATCCAGATGCTCAGCTGACCATACTGAGATTCTCGCGCCACCTTCCTCATGCTCTTGAACGTGCTCACCGGCGAAGACTGCTCTGAAATCCGCAGGGGTCCGGATCGTGACCTTCGAGAATGACACGTCATATGAGTCACGCCAGGTTTCCACAAAGACCGGAAACCATATGGAGTATCCCAAGGACCTGAGGAAGACACCGTCGCGGTCAATACGCATGTAGTTCGACATCGCTCCGACTACGGAAGGGTGGAAGTAGCCCGAGTATCCCACCCGCATGCCTCCAGTCGATTCGACATTTTCCAGTGGCACGTTCACTCGGTTAGCCACATTCGAATAGTCGTTTTCGTGGAATACCAATTCCTGCAGAGCTTCGACCCGCTGACCGCCGATCTCGACGTACTCGACACCCAGCTCTCCATGCAGGAAGAACACCAGGGTGTCTTCCTTCACCGAACCCGGCACAAACGAGATATCTACGGTGGCGCTCATTCGACTCTGCTCGGGAATGAACTCAGCCTCGATCACGTAGTCTTCGACCTTCGCTCCACTAGGCTCGAGTGGTATCAGCACGGCGAGCCCCCCGAGGAGAACTGTTCCGGCGACCGCACTTCTAGTTCGGCAGTTTTCCATCATTTGTTCTCCTATCCAATGTTCATGCTGTAAGGGTCATAGCTCGGATAGCTTTGCCCGTATCAAATGTTAGCATTGCTAACATTATGACGGAAAAGAACTGGGAAGGTTTCAGAAAGGGCTAGAACAGGGCGCCACGCGCCCAAATCGACGAGTTGCCTACTCGATCCAACTCTCGCCGGCTATCAGCTCCGCGCAGATGTCTTCGGCCGTTCTGCCTGCAGCTTCCGCGGCGAAGTTCACCACCAGCCGATGACGCAACACAGAGAGGGCGACGTCCTTCACGTCGTCCAGATCGGCCATCGGGCGACCGTCCAGTGCGGCACGAGCCTTCGCGCCCAGCACAAGAAATTGTGAAGCGCGGGGGCCCGCCCCCCAATCGACGTATTCCTTGACGAGTGCCGGTGCGCCGTCCTCGGCCGGCCGAGTGATTCTCGCCAAAGCAACTGCCGCGCGTATCAGCGACTTGGGCGCTGGAATGCGGCGGACCAGGTGTTGTGTTCTGATCAACTCTTCACCGGTCAAGACAGCACTGACGCGCGGTGTCTCGTCGCCGGTGGTCGTCTCGACCATCCGCTCCTCTTCATCTCGATCGGGATAGGGCACCCGGAGTTCCAGCATGAACCGGTCGAGCTGGGCTTCCGGAAGCGGATACGTTCCTTCCTGCTCGATCGGGTTCTGGGTTGCGAGGACGAAGAAGGGCTCCGGTAGGTGATAGGTCTCACCCGCCGCTGTGACCTCGTGCTCCTGCATTGCCTGTAGCAACGCTGCCTGTGTTTTTGGTGGGGTGCGGTTTATCTCATCGGCAAGGACGACGTTGGCAAACACGGGCCCGTGAATGAAACGAAATGCCCGTTTCCCGGTACCGGGGTCCTCCTCGAGGATCTCCGTACCCGTGATGTCTGATGGCATCAAATCCGGGGTGAATTGGATTCGCGAGAAATGGAGGTCCAGCGCGTCGGCAACCGTTGAAACCATCAGGGTCTTCGCAAGCCCCGGCACACCCACGAGGAGCCCATGTCCGCCGGCAACTATCGCCGAGAGAATTCCGTCGAGCACCTCTTGCTGCCCGACGATCCTGTGTCGCACCTGAGTCATGAGCTCGGCTCTTGCCGTTGACAGGCGCTCGAGCAACTCGATGTCGTTTTCTTCCACGCGTTTTGGTTCTGCGTGCACTTTTCTCCTCTTCCTCTGCAAGCACTTCCCGCTCACCACTCACTTCTCACTACTCCCCACCAATGCTACACCGGACTGCCCCTTTTCTGCTACCTTTGTTTTCGGCCCAGGCTTCTGTCGGGAGTTTCATAGGCACCAATGCTAGGTCACAGTCCAAACGCGGGTAGAGCGCTCGGAGAGGGATACCGTTTTCTAGGTATCGGAATGCAGTTTGCCGGTGGCATCGTCTTCTTCACGCTCGGAGGTGTGGCGCTCGACCGCTGGCTGGGGCTCATGCCCCTCTTCACCATCATCGGTACGCTCCTCGGCGCGACATTGAGCTTTGTGAACGTCTACATCAAGCTGCAGGCGTTCGCCGATGCTGAGGCCAAGCGCAAGAAAGAGCAGAAGTCGTGAGGACCGTTGTACTGGGACTGAGCCTGACCGTCGTCGTGACCGGAGTGCTGACTCTGGCATTTGGGAGTCAGGCCGTCATCCCAGGACTTTCATTCGGTGGGCTGGCGACGATAATTCAGCTGGCGGCGGTGCTCGTGGTCAAACCTGCAATGGATGGGCCCGTCAAGCCGCTGATGATCCGTTGGGGCATAGGAATGGGCCTCAGGCTAATTGGCGTGGTCCTGTTCCTGGTTGCCGTTCTGTGGTCGCGTGATATCTTTCCTCCGCTGCCAACTGCGTTCGCATATCTAGGGGTACTCGTACCCCTTTTGTTTACGGAGCTACGTCTGATAAAATGATGCTGCAGGAACCGCCAAACATCGGTGAAATGGTGCTACACCATACGGCCGATGCGTATTCGTTTGGGATAGAACCGTACTTCGCCTTTTCGTGGCACCG
>JBDGYW010000185.1:0-16376 GCA_039588935.1 Gemmatimonadota bacterium
AAGTGAAGATGCCAGTCTGAGCTTTGCCCGGCTGGTAGATGATGGACCGCTTGGTCTGCCTCGCAGACGTAGTCGATGTCGCGTTAGCGACAGTGAGAATCTCCCGAGCCCTGGCAGCGTCGTGCGCCACCGAGCCAGCGGAGTTCCACTGATCGGTCCGCTCCGACAGATCCAGCTTCGAGTCAAACAACGTGACGGGCTCCGCCACCTCGATTCGATTGAACAGATCGCGATCTGTGTCGACTCGCAACGCTCCGCTTGGTGTGGCGTTAATAGCATCGTTGGAAGTGATGATGCCGGTATTCAGTCGCTGGAGAGTCTTCTGCAGCGTGGGATGCTGCATGTCGCCATCTTCGGGACTCGTGTGAGGGAAAGTCTTGATACTCATATGCTGTAATCCGTAATTCCTTGATCATCCCACTCAGCGGCGGGAGGTTCCTGACATTTACACTCCACCCAGTCCGGCGGGACTTCCGGCGGGTATGGAGAATACCACATCCCGCCCTCTCCTTTGCAGAGCGAGCACAAACCCGGCACCGGGCAGGTCGGGAAGTGCTTGTTTTTGGGCTGCCGACAGTAGATACAATGGTCCGTGCTGTTTACCGGTCCTGGCATTAGTCCTCCTTAAACTTCTTGATGCGAAACTTCTGACTTTTCACTCTCTCCCGAGCTTGATTGACCTCAGGGAAAGACCAGACCCAGGCCGAAGCGATTTGCAGGGCGTGCCGACGGATTTTGTCGATTTTCTGCCGGTCGTTGAACGTCGGGTCGCCGGAGAGGTCGATTCCTCCCGGCAAAAGACGCAAAAACACCTCTCGAGCCAGCTCCTCGACCACTTCTAGCGAGGGCAGTTCATTTTCGACCTCCTCGAGGATCTCCTCGTCGGTCTTTTTGGCCTGCCCCGGCGGAATGCCGCCTCCGGCCCCGCCCTGATCTTTTTCATCTGGCTTCACGTTAATCAGTGCCAGAATTTCGGCAAATGTCAATCACTAAATAGGTGCCGGATGTGCGTCGGCAGCTGGTGATTCGGAACAACCAGCAATCGCTCGTGATTCGGCCCGCCTACGACCTCAATGCGCGTCTTCCGGCAGAGCTTGGGCTTCCCCCAACTCTCGTCGACCGTCTGGATCTGGATCCGGCCCACTAAATCCTCGTGGGAGTCGATGACTCTGCCCCATTTCATGCTAGCGGTGTCGCCCCGACGCACTGCCATGACGAAGAAGTCACCTGTGAAGATGTCTTGTCCTGCTTTATCCTTCATAGATCGCTCCTACCCATTTGTCGCCCTCGCAGAAAATGGCGTCGAACCGTTCGAACATCCAAGCCCGGCGCTGGCGCGGCGACATGCTGGCCGGGAAGAGTATTTCGCAAATCGGGACCACGTCGATCATACCTTCCTCGGGTTGTCGAAGTTGTGGGCGTCACACTCCGCGCCCAGACTTCCGTCCTTGCGGATAGTCCTCACCGTAAACACATGCCAGTCCGTAAAACGAAGCTTGATCTTGACCACCTTACCCCGACGCTTCTTATGGCGACCCCAATCCCATTCGATAGTGTCTCCGACCTTGATGCCGGTCTTCTCCGACACTTGCTGTATCCGCAGCTTGTAGATTCGATCCCTGAGCGGGAACAGCAACTTCTCCAGCCGCTTCTCCTCATCCAGAAGCTCTTTAAGATTGTCCATTCAGTTCCTCCATTGTGTAGGGTGGTTGATTGTTGTATCGTGCCTTGATTCTCTCGTCCTGCCTCTTCCGGCGTTCTCGAGCCTGCCTGCAGATCGCAAGTATCGTGCGAATCGGCGGACGCCGGACGGACGGAGGAAAACAGTCTTCACGCTCTCCCTCGACGATGCACACGGTGATTGTCTTGGCCAAGGCAGGTAGCGTCATCGCATACGCTGTCTGGCGCTGCAGCTCGAGGTCGACGGCGCTGTTGATCGGGCACCGGATCCTGAGCTCGTTGTCTCGATAGTATTCTCTCAACTGCATATCCAGAGCAACTCCCTCTTGGCGTATTCGTCCATGGTTGAGTGGTAGAGCACCTCCGCCTTCTCTGACTCCTCAGCAGTCCCTCGCATGTTCAGGAAGACGAACCCGATGCCGCTCAAGGCTCCCAGACGTTCATCCTGGGTCTTCTCCCAGAACGTCCGCAGGCCGAACTGCTCGCGGAACCGGACGACCTCGTCGCAGAAGTAGCGGAAGGTGTATTCGTCCGGCTTCATCATATCAGTCCCATCCAGTGTAGCACCAGGGCCACTCCCATGAGGAAAACGGCTACGGCGGCTATGCGGTCGTCCCAGTTCATGATGTCAGGTGGATTATCAACCGGAGCGCCAGGATGAACAGCACGCAGAAAGTCAGCGCCTTGCCGAAGTCCATCAGGAAGTCCAGAAACTCCTTCATCCTGCGGCCCGGTCCAGGGCTTCCTCGAGCGTGGGCGTGATTTTTTCCCGAAGTCCGTTGAAGATGCCTATGCGCTGCTCCTCAGGGAGCCGTGCGAAGAATTCCTCGAAGCCTTCGATTTCGTTGAGCACGCCGAAGGTATCGGCGATGATTTTCCGTGTGAGCCTTTGTTCTGCTGTCATAACTGCTGTCATAATAAAGAGTGCCGGGGCTTTCCCCCCGGCTGTTGTCATTGTTCCTCCAATGGTTGGTTCATTCGCGGTCGACGAACGTAGCCCCGCTTGCCTTTCCTCGTGGAGTGAGGCCTTTGCGTCGGCCTCAGCTGCCCCCACGTTCGTCTCACTTTCACTTTCATCGATATACTGTGCCACGTCGTAGCACTTTGTCAAATGAAATCTCAATTCACCGCACTTCGGTTTGCGCCACGCACCGCGCCGCCAGATGCGGAACCCGTTGCGGGTCTCACGCCAAGCAGAACACCAGCAGCCGTGGGTGCAGGTTCGCATCCACTTATACCGAGAGTCTGGCCGAGGTCTGCTAGGCAGAATCAGCGTGCAGTTTCTATGACCCGGCTGTTTCACAAACGATGTCCTCTCCTTTGTTCAAAGCGTCGATGACCTCGGGGACTCGGATAAACGAGTGAATGCCCCAGTAGGGCTTGGACTTGCCTTTTTCGTCGATGATAACGCAGTGTTTCTGCACGATCACCTCCGGTGGCCAGCAGGGCCGCCAGAACCGGCGGTAGTTCACAATGTGCGTAATTGCGTCGTTGAACGCATCCCGGTTGTCGACGCAGGGACGTCCGATGAAGTTTGTGGCCTTGCAGTAGGCTCGATATGCTGTTGTTGCACTCATACCAATACCATCGGTCAGAGACTGCTGATAGTTAAGCCGAATCTTTCCTGGGCTAAATGTTTGAGGTTTTTCGGGAATTCATCCACCGCACCGGGGAGTCCCCGGCGATACATGATCGGATCCTTGGCCCTGAGGTCGGCGAACCGGATCGGCTTCCTGCCATCTGCCGAACGCACTGCCAGGACGCCGACTCGACTCAACGCCACATAGACGTTATAAGGAGTGATGAAGTCGAAGATAAGCTTCTCGGTCCCTGGCTGCACGCTCTGCTGCCATTCCAGCCACTCATCGGCGCTGATATTGGCCCCGTAGTGGTCCTTGGTCCACTTCGCCCCGCAGTTGACCCACCGAGCCAGGAAAACCTCGCGCTCCTCGTCTGAGGCTCCTGTGGACTTCTGCCACCAGTGGGCATAGCTGACCGCGACCTCCCGTGGATCCCGCCAGAGGACGATTTTCCGGCCCGGCACCCGGCTCGGGCGGACGTGGGTGCCGAATAGGTAAAGTTTGCCATCATCCCGGCTCTCGTAATCCTCGATCTGCTGCGGGAAGGCCACGCCCGGCGCTGGTTCAATTTCAAATCCTGGGGCGTCGTCGGTGACGCCGTCAAACAAGCCGACAGCGACCGGCTGGACCGGCTCGCCGTCCACTGAGAAGTTGTCGAACTCCGTCAGCACCGAGGCGAACTTGTGCCGACCACTGCGAGGGTAGCTGACGACCGTAAAAGTATGACTCATGCCACTATGTGCCAGCTCCGGCACGAATGTCAAAAAGAATCGACCTCGCGGCGTAACTTCTTAATATCCAGGGGCTAGCACTAAGCGAAACTCTCGTCGGGTCGTCCCCCCATCGACTTTTGGGAGCCCGAATTTCCCGACTTGCCTGCAGCTCAACGACTTGCGCCGATCCGACTCGCCGGTCCACCGTGCCGCCGGACTGTCTCATCGTTGGACAGACCCAGGGGCTGGCGGATATCCGTGGATATCCGACGCGACCTGCCGGGATTCAGCCGGAATGGCGAGTGGAGGGCTGACCGGACCGGCGAGTGCGAGCTGTTTTCGCTTAGGCTACATCATGTAGTGTGGGCAACTATTGCCTACTCTGGATGGTGTGCCACTACATCTTGTGGTGTAACAAAAACCCACCACTATTTGTTGTGTGTAGGTATATTGTCACACGGCGCTCTGTTCACTGGATTGCCGGTGTTCACCGAGCGGTGAACATAGCTGATTGAGTGAACGAAAAAGACCCGGCATTGCCGGGCCTGGGATGGGTCAAGGTGAGCTCGGAGGCTCAGAAGGGACAGTCATCACCAACGATGGTCGCCGAGGGCGTCAGCGGAGGCGTGGGCACGCTGGGCTCGATGTGCAGGTTGATCTCAGCGTGGTAGCACTCCTCAGCGTCCTCTTCCATCCGGCGCTGGGCCTCCTCGAGGGTAGCGTGCCGGGAGTAGATGCTCAGACGAGCTCCAAGGATGCCGTCGGTCACCGGGCAGTATGCTGTCGTCTCAGCGACCACGACGAACTGAAACTCGATCAGGGAGTTGATCTGGGCACGCACCTCGCTGTTGTCGTGGGCCAGACGGATGCCGGACATAGCGTGGCTGTTCTGATGCTCAGTGGCGCTGCCTGCTACGTGATCGATGTGTTCTTGTTCTTGATGTGTCATATTAGTCTCGCTGTTGATTGTTCTGGTCGCAGTCGGCGCAGCAGAAGGTCACGCCATCGGCCTGCAGCCGGGCTCTCGGGAACTCCCAGCCGAAGATCGTGGCGTTGCAGACGTCGCAGACCTCCAGGGTCGGCTCTCCGCTCATCAGTGCTGCCTCGAATGCGTTCACGCAGTAACTATCGGCCATCCGGCGAAAAACTCAAGCACAAAAAATGCCCGGCTTTGTGGGCCGGGCGCAGCGGGCGACTGGGTTCAACCGCGCTCTTCGAGTAGACGGCGCAGGCCTCTGAGAAGCTTGACCTTTCCCGACCCTCCGCAAGCGTTGAACATCCACTCGTATGAATCGAGCAAGGTCAACGCCCGGCCTGTCTGACGGTCGTGGTAACCGTAAGGGTGAGGTTGACCCGACAGCCACGCAGCGTGTTCATCGATCAACGCCCTAAGCTCCTGAGCTTTGATAGCCTCGCGGGCATGCCGGGCGTCCCGCTTAGCTTTGCGGACCTCGGGAGACTGCGTGTAGGCCTTCAATAGGCCATCCTCACCAGCCTTCCTGACACAATCAGGACCAGTCATGAAAGTGCGGCCATCGGCGCTCTTGACCCAGCAAATGTTGCTAATAGCAGCGCCACAAATGCTGCAAGTGCCGCCGGGCTGCGCCGGAGCGTCAGGATGCGCCTTGAAGATCTTGTGTTCAAACCCAGCAAACCTGAAAGGCGCAATGCCAAGACCGCTGACCTCCCACGCATGCCTGCCGACGTTGTCGATGTTATCAGTTTTCATCCTGCTAATACTATCGGCGTGGCTCAGGATAACTTGAGCGGATTTGTGCAAATCAGCCAGAAAAGTCTGCAGGCCAGGATCGGCAGCGCCGGGATGATGAGGCCGGATGCCACTAGCAGCGCCAGGGGCACCGGATTGATTAGTGACTTGATCAGGCTGGCATGCATAGGTAGACGTGGTTGGTCAGGATACAGCCGTCACGGAGCTCCTGATCAGTGGACCTCTCGCTCATGGGTTTGCCAAGGCACTCCAGATAGAGCTCACGGCGCTCAGGAGGCACTTGGCGCTCCACTTCCAACGCAGCATCGATGTGTTCTTGAGGAGGCCTCATGAGATGTAGTCCAGATTCTCATCAAGCACATCAATCTCGACCGGCGTGATGGGAGGAGGATCCGACTTGGGCCGGACAGTCAGGGCAATGCCCTCAGCGATCAGCGCCCAGGTGCCGGGCACGTCGCCAACCACCTCGGTAACCGAGGAGGGAATGCCCTTGTCGACAGCGAGGCAGGCGGACAGCCTCAAGCAGTAATCTTCAGGATTAGTGACCCAGATGGATTTGGTATAAGTATCAGACATGACGTAGTTCGCGTTAGCTCGAAATCACAGTCTCGTCAATCCTGCGCTCGACCAGACGAGTGGCTGGCCCGTCTTCGTGACCAAGCCCGATCACCCAGACTTGCTTGTAGTAGACAATCGCTTCCGCCTTCGACCGATTACCTAAGCCGATGTTGTCACGCCAGACCTCGTTGCCAGCGCCTAGTTTCCCGCCGCGCAGCTCCTGCACCCAGTATTCGTAGCGACGCACAGGCGGAGGCGGCAGCGTCGGTGTAGGTGTTGGCGCTGGCTTAACAATCTTCGACTCAAGCACCTTGGCGGTGTCGAGGGCGTCCTGCTTGTCATCAGTGTAGTAGTCAGCCTTCACAAGGCGGCGACCGTTGGCGTCCCAGAGCCGGACCACCCACTCATCAGTAGCAGGCAGACGGACCACGGTGACTTTGACGTAGTTGGTTGATTTCTCGTTCATCACTATTACTATCGGCGCATGGCCGGATTGCTTGAGTGGTTTTCTTCAGATTCTGTTGCGTTCATGACTTGCCCAGCTTCCACCCTATGCGCCAGTTCTTGAGGATGCACACTTCGTCTTGAAGTGTCGTGCATTCGAGCAACCACTCAATCACCTTGCAGCTAAAGGCAGAGCAACCACTCAATCACCTTGCAGCTAAAGGCAGGCACGCACTTAGTTCCCTGCCTCGCGTGGTCGAACCCGTTTTGTTGGATGTCTTTGATCTTCAGTATCATGCTATCTCCCGTTTGATGCCAGCGAGGTGCCACGCGACCTTGTGGTCGAGGATCATGGCCCAGAGGTGAAGGACGATCCTGCCTCTGCTCGTCGCCGCCAGCTTGATTTGTATCGCTCTCACACTAGTATTATCGGCACGCCTCCCAAACACTTGAGAGGAAAATGGTGAGCGGTATTGGATCTGCCCCAATACCGGCCATCGGTCAAGGTTGACGAGACCCATCACGACAACTCGTCGCCTACCAAGGCAGGGCTGATGAGGTGGTCAACCGGACCAGATCCGCTGCCCGAGCAATAGCGAACCGAGGAGAACCTCGGCGCTCTAACTTGGACTCTAGCCTTAGCCGAGCCCTTAAGCTAACCGCTCGTAAATCTGGGGTATCGTGAGGGACTCGAACCCTCCCTGCAGGCTCCACAAGCCGGAGTGCTACCGCTACACCAACAATACCATTCAAAGATCGGGGCGGAGAGAGGTTCCTCACACTTAAGAGCTGAGGGGTTGCCTTCTGACCAGCTACGGGCCGGTCATCCGCATCCTGCAGCTCTCCGCCGGTCGTCCATGACAGGTATACTATCGTCCATCCTGCAGAAAACTCAAGCGTGAAAAATACCGACGCCTCGCAGAGCTCCCTCAGCCTTGCTGTTGAACTCAGCAGTGTAGCTGCCCATCGGGAAGATCTTCCGCAGCCTGGAGTCGACCAGCGCCACGTTCAGTGGGCCGAGGTCGTCGTAGGTATCATACCCAAGCTCATCGTTGCCGGGCACCTGAAAGTCATGTATAACGATCACGATGTCAGGGCACGACTGAGCTGCCAGCATGTCCAGTTCATCCAAGACTCTTGTATATTCAGGGGCAAGGTGAGCATCGAGGAAGAACAGGATGCGATGATTCTTGCACAACTCAGGCAACAGCATGTCGAGGAACTCAACTGAGTCACCGAGGTGCTGCACCACATTGGATGGCAGGTCTCGATCGACCTTGTTCTCGACGTCGCATGTATAGACGTTGCCAACCATCTCAGCGAATGCCGCTGCGGTTGCGCCAGTCTCGGTGCCGGTCTCGACCACGCAATCGATGCCGAGGTCGTTGATCAATTGATGTAGCTGCTCACGCAGTATGTTGTCACCTTCGAATGGTTCTTTCACTCGCCCTCCTTCAGTGGTGGAATGTTGATGGTCTCAGGCTCAGCCTTTGCCTTTGGCTTTTTGTCGACAGCCAATCGATTAGCTTGTTCCAACTGAGCACCGAGCAGTTTGGTTTTCGCAGAGTGTTCGCGACCTACCTGAGCCATGCCCTCCGCAATCTGTTTGTGCATTGCAGACGCAGCGATCACCGAGTCAGTGGTCTCTTCCTTACGACGTGCTCGATCCTGAGCAGTGTCACCAAGCGACAGATACGTCAGCGTGTGTGCCTTCTCAAGCGCAGCAGTCAGATCAGCGAGTGGCCGGGCTGAGAAGTTGTAACTGATACTGCCTGTCTTCTTATCGACGATAGGCATCATGAGATTAGACTCGAGCTCTTCCTGGGACCAGTTCTCGATCATCTCGATGGCACGCTCCAACTGTTGACGAGTGCGGTGGGCCTGGGCGAAGTTGACCGCTCTATTGATGGCACGCTCGAGGTCGCCGGGCTTGTCCGACTTCCGCAACTCAGCCAGCTGGCCTACCTTCTCATTCCATCCCTGCTCCTCAGCCACGTTGACGATGGCCTCCGGCGAGACGTTGAGGGCATGCGCTGTCTTGACGGCGTCGCCCAGGAATACAGTGTATAAGACAAACGCATCAGCGATGTCCTTCTTAGTTTGTAGGGGAGAACTTTCCTTTTCCATTCTGGTTTGTCAGATCCTGTTGGAGGTTTGCGATTGCCCACTTCCGCCGCTCTTTTGCGCGGAGTCTGGTCCTTGCTTCCTTTAACAGCTGTTGCATAGCCGGAGGCAGGTTGCGGGCCAGCAGGGCATCGTTGGCTTTAGTCGGCATACTCATACTAGTCAGTGCCAAAAAAGGCTCAAATGTCAATCGAAAACGGAGCCACGGGGCCTCCCAGCCCTCCAAGTGTCCTGTTATGAGACAAAAAGCGTCGGAAATCAACGCAGGTCCAGAAATCCGCCACCCATAAATTGGAGCTGCATTTCTTTCTATTATTCTATTTTAAAATAGAATAGTATATAAAAAGTCAGCTCCGATTTATGGGTGGCGGAAATGAGCGCCTCCCTGATTTCCGACACCCTCTCGACTCTATCTTGCCCTCACCCACGGCAATAAAGGGAGAGCTTCACTTTGTTTTTGACATTTGACGTGAATATGGCACCATACAGAGTCATGAAGCGATACGACAACAAAACGCTGAAGGGCCTCTACTGGGAGCGCCCTGAGAAGGAGTGGGTGCCGGACCTCCCGGCTGCGGTGCAGCATGAGGACGAGGAGGAGTGGTTCGATCCCTCGCAAGCCATGCAGTTTTTCTTTGTGTGGACTCCACTGAAGGGCACCCAGCGGTATCTGACCTGCGAGCACCTGATTCAGGAGGGTTACAAGGATTCCTTTGCGATGGCCCAGGACTCAGAGACTGTGGTGAACCGCAAGGGCCTGCCCAATCACAAGATCCCGCAGTTCGCATACTACCTTCGCACCCTTTTCTATGCCCGGCTCGGCCTGAAGATGAACAAGAGGACTGGGCTGGACGAGAGTTCAGTAGAGGGATTTATGGAGGCCTTAAGGTATGATGAGGTGCCGGTCGACCAGATTATCGACGACTGGGTGGAGGCTGAGCGTGCTGCTGGCTTCGTCGTCGACTACGAACGTGAGACTGCTCTGAGGAAAAACAATCCCAAGGCTGACCTGAGGCTTAAATTGGCTCCTGACGGCTCCGAGGTGCCGTTGGCCACTGTCACACCTCCGACGGATTTGGACGCCGCACGGGCCGAGTCTGTGCGTCTGCACGGTGTTACGGCGGCGCGGCTCGCCGACATCGAGACCTCCCTGATTCTCATCTGTGACCGACTAGGCAGTATTGAGCAGACACTAGGCAAGGCCTGCGCTAAGCAGGTATTATTTGCCCAGAATGAGATCAAGGTGGTCGAAGTATTAGGCCAGCTGAAGGCTCAGCTCAACGACATTGACTCCGACGTTCAAGACATGCTTGAGGGCGAAGGCCAAGTCCAAGCGTCTGTCCGGCCAACAGGCCCGCAGGCTATCGGTCTCATCGGTCCCGTGGCACCGCAGGCAGCGCCGCAACCAGCGCCGGTCAACCGGCCTGTCCCTCAATTCAAGCCTGATGTGGACAGAGTGGGCGACTTCGGCGATGCGGAGGCGTTCAGTGACATGATGCAGGGAAAATAGTATTGACAACCCGACCAATAGAGAGCACTAAGACAGTATGATAAACAATAAACAACAACTCCGCGAGCTACTCCTCAAACTTCCGCTGGTGTTACCGCACGGTGACAGCACATGGCACGGTCCGTCAGGGCGGGACAAGGAGCGCCTCATCGACCGTCTGCTGGATGGTGGATCAGTTCCGAGCTACTACGTCCGCCTGGACTCCCTGGCGCTGATCCTGCAGCGACCTGAGGACGATACTTCCCTGGACAACTACGACACTGACGGCGTCGCCCCTGACCAACAGAAACCGGAGACTGACTGATGACTGATCAACCCAACCCCAACTGGGTGACCGTGGCTGAGCCCATCTGGTTGCCTACTGAATACGTGCCTGAGGAGCTGGAGCAGTATATCTGCGGCGGCTACCTTGACTTTACCACTGGCAGGCAGATGACTCAAATCCCTCACGACAAGGTGCTCGAGTGGGTGGAGAGCCACACTACTCAAACGTTCGACCAGTTCCTTGAGGAGGCCAGCAAGAAGGTTGAGCAGTGGCCAGCCTGGAAGAGAGTTGCCTCCGGCGTGGACAACCCACCGTTGATCCAGCAAGTTCACGTCAACGAGGACGGATCCTGGCGCTTCGACACTGCGGGCATCAAGTTGAAGAAGGCACGCAAGCTGGTGGCTGAGCTCATTCGCACTTTACGTCACAAGACCACAGTCAGGTTCAGGTCGACCGGCATGGACGGAGGCCTTGAGTTTTCCTGTGAGTCACACGACAAGGCGAAGCATCAACACAACTACGACGACAAGTCGCAACGGTTCATCGCCATCGAGGTGCTGGACCTCGTTCACCAATTGAAAAGAGACATCGACGCATTATGAAACGACGACCGACAATCGCCCTCGACTTTGACGGCGTAATCCATCGCTACAGCAAGGGCTGGCACAACGGCACCTGCTACGACATCCCGATGCCTGGGACCAAGAGGTGCCTCAAGTATCTCAGCGACCGGTTCAACGTCTGCATTTTCTCTACTAGAGATCCGATTGCCATCGTGGATTGGTTTGCCAAACATCTGCCGGAGTTCCCGACCATCGTGGCTGCCAAGACGGACAAGTTCTGGAACACCCAGCACCTGATCGGTGTGTTCAAGCACAAGCCTGTCGCCACGGTATACATCGACGACCGGGCTGTCCGGTTCGATGGATGGGACGAAGCCATCGGCCTGATTGAGGCGTTCATTCGAAAGGAGGAGCAAGGTGAATAATCAACTGGTAGTAGGCTTCGCCTTCAAGATCGACCGGGTGGTGCTGATCCAAAAGCTGCGCCCTGAGTGGCAGGCCGGGCATCTCAACGGCATCGGCGGCAAGATCGAGGACGGTGAGTGTGCCAAGGACGCAATGGTGCGAGAGTTCGAGGAAGAGACTGGTGTGCGCGTTGAGGCTCCCTACTGGACGTGGACCCAGACCATTGATTTTCCCAACGGCGTCAAGCTTTTCTGCTACGCTACGCGATTGAATAAATTCCATCAGGTTCGCACCATAGAGGACGAACCGGTGTTCGAACTGCCAATCAATTTTGTGATGGGCCTCAAGCCACATCCAGCTTTGGATATCCAGTCCCATATACGGTGGGCGCTGGACGTCCTGAAACGAAACGAACCAACAAATCAAACATGAAAAACCTACGATTAGATAACCTGCCACGCAGACCCATGCCGCTGGACCTGAACAGTCCGGTGTGCAGACACATCATGAAGACCAAACCCCAGTCTCAGTGGACTGTGGCAGTGTCTCCATTCCCGCACTGCTTCTGCCGAATCCATGAGGAAGAGGTGGAGTGTGCAACCAAGATCGGACCGGACGGTGTTAAGGTGACGCATGAGCGAGTCAAGTTCGCCTCGTTCTACCTGCCCGGCGAGACGGTCACGATGGGTGGTGTTGAATATACTGTTCAGCACAACAAGACACTCGTCCGCACTCATCCCAAACCTCTGTCCAAGCAGGCCAAGCGCCGGTTGCGTATTGGCTACATCATGTCGGACGGATCACTTCTCAAAACTGAAAGGTCGCCCCAATGAGTGAATCATCATCTTCAAACAGCGGCGGAGGCATCGGTGTCCTCGGACTACTCGGCTGCATTTTCGTAACCCTCAAACTGTGCAACGTCATTGACTGGTCGTGGTGGTGGGTGACCTGTCCCTTTTGGGGCGGGCTCGCTCTGCTCTTCGGAGATCTATACGGCGCAGCGGCTGTCTGTGGGCTCGCCGCAGCGATTGCTGCCATCGTCGCCGCAGTGGCCAACCGGAGGAAACGCTAATGGAATTCGAGACTGTTGTTTGTCTTGCGCTCGGCTTCATCGTCGGGCATCTCATTATTCAATCATGGAGGGGCAAGTAATATGATGACGAACCCTTACGTCCCCAGGAAAAAGCCCTGGTATGAGTCGTGGTGCCCGCCAAGCAACCCTCAGCAGGGCGACGTCTGGTGCAACACCGACGACGGGCTGGCCTACCACTACATCGGGAGCAACTGGTATACGTCTTCGACCGGTCCGCTCGGACCTGGGCTGAAGATGTTTACTCCTAAGGTGTCTGCGAAGACCATGACCTGGGACAACGCCGAGGCTATCTCCGGCAACGTTGACGATGGCAAGGACGCAGTCGCACTGCAGCTGGCCGGGTTAAGTCTGTTGGCTGGCCCGCCAGGAGCGCAGGGAGCCATGGGACCACAGGGAGAGCCGGGAGAATCGCACGGCAAGGAAATCCTCGAGGTGCTCAAGGGCATGGCGGCATCGCTTCGGCTTATCACCATGCGGGGCATTATCGTCCGCACCTTCACTGAGGACGCTGCGAATCAACTCAACGAACTCAAGCCATTCTCATGGCCGAAAGGAGCAGGACCACGATGAACATCAACCACGGCGGCATGGGCCGCAACACAAGAGACGTTGGTTTATCCTCCCACGGAGCAGCCGGTAAAGGCGACGCTCCACGGGATGTGGACAAGCAAACGTTCGACGAGAACTATGACGAGATCGACTGGACCGAGTCGAGACCGTCCACAAAAAAACGAATCATCAAGGTGAATGACGGTCGCACCATCACAGTATACTAATATGAACGCTAGTAAAGTAATCATCAACACTGATGAATACCTCCATCTGGTCCGTAAGGTCAGCGCACTGGAGGACGGCAACCAACGTCTGTATGAACGAGGCGAAGGGCTCGAGAAAAGAGTGCAACATCTCCATGAGGCCAACCTCTCACTGGATCAACGAGTCATCGACCTGCGGCAGGACATTGAACTCCTCGTGGTGGGCCGGGACATGGCTGCGAACATTGCCAACGAGCGAGGGGAGCAGATCTCTGAGCTCAACGAATCGTTGGCGGATACCTGCACTACCCTGTTCGAAGTTCAGGCGGAGTTGGAGGGAGCTAAGATCCAGCTGGACGAGGTCACTCGGACCGGCAAGGAGCTGGTGACTCAGACAGGCAAGAGTATTCAGGAGAAGGACGACATGATCCATCTTCTGACAGAAGAACTGTCGAAGGTGCGAGCCCAGGCTGCCATCCAGGCCAAGAAGGACAAGGATTTTCGCTCGGTGGCTCTTCGGGAGATTGAACAACAGCTGGGCGAGATCGGTGCGTTGCGACGTGACATCGGGGAGGGGAACCATGCTTAACGTATGCAGCAAGGGCCACGAGGAAATCGTCTATCACGGCAACCATTGTCCCATGTGCCACGCTACTGCCGAGAAGGAACGGGCGGAGCGGGACCGGGACGCTGCCCAGGGCGAGGCTGACAAACTTCGGGCAACTGTGGAACAGATGCTCGGTAACTAGGAACAGAAACCCAAAGGGAGCCATGGACGGCTCCCTCTTCTCTTTATGAATAAACATCAAATCGAAACGCTGGCGGCTGCATTCGCCAGATGCCTGACCCAAGCAGAGAACGTCATCGAGTATTACAAAGGACACAAGCGTGAGTATGCCAGGGAGCACAAGAGATCCCTGGACTGCCGTCTGCCTACCAAGAAGCGGTCCGAGGCGTTGGCCAGAGCTAATTCTTCCCATCGAACCGTCTCCAACTATCAGAACACGCACCCATTGCTGCGGACAAACGCCGGGCAACCCACGCTCGCCATTCAGATCGCCCTGGGCATGCTGCCCGAGGAGCTCAAGAACAACGAGCGGCTGTATGTCAACCGGTATCGCAGGCCATTTTTCCTCGTCAGATTTTGGCGCTGGCTTTTCGGGAGGCGTTACTGATGATGCACGTCGGTGTCAAATACCCTCTGTCCGAGCGGCAGAAGGTCATCAAGGAGATCCAGCATTGGCTTAACCACGAGGCAAGAGTAATACCGCAGACTTCTGCGATGGACGCAGCGGTGGAAGGACTAGTCGCGGCAGCTTATTACTTTCCTCACGCTGGTCCGCCGCTCATGAACGCAGTGGCGTTGAAGTTCAAACTGCAGAATCTGTTTGACAATCCTCCTCAATCTGGCACATAGAACAAATTATGAATTACTATCCAAAAGTCAGAACGGTCGGACATCGAGAGATCGCAGCCCTCCTCGAGGGGCCTGTCATCATTCAGGAGAAGGTGGATGGCAGCAACTTCACCTTCGGCAAGACGTCGGACGGCGAGCTGTTCGCCATGAGCCGGGCGCAGCGCCTGGACTTCTCGCGGCCTGAAAAAATGTTTGCTCCCGCTTTGGAGCACGTCCAGGCTATCGCTCACAAGATACCCGACGGGTATGCCTTCCGCTGCGAATACCTGCGGTCGAACAAGCACAACGTCCTGGCCTACACCAGGGCTCCTAAGAATCACCTCGTGCTGTTCGAGGCCGAGCAGCAGAGGGCGACCGGCGGGTGGCTCAACATCGGGGATGAGCGGAGCTTCCTCGAGAATACGGCCAGCGAGTTCGATATCGACCTAGTGCCGGAGTTTTTCAACGGGTATTGCACCTTGGAGCAGCTGGTGGAGCAGGTCAAGGAATACCATACGCGCCGCAGCTTCCTCGGCCTATGCTTGGTGGAGGGCGTCGTCATCAAGAACTTCAATCGGTTTACGCCGGATGGAAGTATCCTCGTCGGCAAGCTGGTCCGAGAACAGTTCAAGGAGCAGCACACTCACGTCAAGAGAGCCACGGGTGAGATCCCTGACAAGGTGACTGCCATCGGAGCTCAATTCGGCGGGCCGGAGAGGTGGCAGAAAGCCGTCCAGTTTTTGCGGGACCAAGGCAAGCTGACTGACTCTCCCGAAGACATCCCGGCGTTGCTGCGTCGAGTCCAAGAGGACGTCGAGGCCGAAGGTCTGGATGACATCAAGGAAGCCCTCTGGAAACAGTTCAAGGGCGCGATCTTCAAGGGCTGTCGTCAGGGTCTGCCCGAGTGGTATAAAGCCAAGGTGGTGCCGGACGTGATGAAGGGAGAACAGTCATGAGTCCTTGCCAACGATTGGAACAACTGGAAGAGCGAGTGCGGAAGCTGGAGATCGAGAAGGAAGCTCCCGAGGTCGCTCGAGAGGACGGCAAGCGCCGAGTGCTGGCCTGCTCCCTCGTCGATGCAGTAGAGCGAAGCTTCTTCGGCAGTCAGCTCGATGACGGCATGTCTCCTGAGCATCGGGCATCCTTGGAAAATCAGTTCCGAGGAATCATGAGGGCACACGGATGTTAGTCCCTCGTGAACAGCTCCGGCAGTATCACGAGAACTTGGTCGAGTTGCTCAAGCATGCCGACAAGAACGATTTCGTCATTGTGTCCGGCACACAGTGGGCCTACGGTCAGAACAAGCACGGCAACGCCGGGTTCTACCTACGTCCCTGGGCTGACCCCTTGGCAGGCGTCTCTGTGATGCCTCTCAAGCTCGCCAAGAGAGTGAAGGAGTTTTCTGGTGGGCACATTGTTAGTGTCCCGATCTACCTGGGCCGGATGCTGGGGCAAGTGCAGGAGACGCTGTTCGAATGAACAAGAGTCTGAAGGAGATCATCGAGGCCGATACCAGACGGATGGATAAAGCGATTCCGAAATTGATTAAAGCCCGGCACGA
>JBDGYW010000186.1:0-9545 GCA_039588935.1 Gemmatimonadota bacterium
GTGAACACCAGCGTGCGTCCTTCTCCTGGAACCTCCTGAAGCATTCTGAGCAGAGCTTCTCGCTTGTTGGTTTTGTCAACAGCAACCAGAATGTGTTCGACACCTTCGGCAACTTCGGCTCGGCGGCCGATTTCGACCTCAGCGTGCTTCTTGAGTGCACGTCGTGCAAGCCGGTCCACATCTGCGGAAATGGTTGCCGAGAAGCACATCGTCTGTCGGTCCGACGGCAGAGATTCCAGTATCCGCAACACGTCCGGCGCGAAGCCCATGTCGAGCATCCGGTCCGCTTCATCGAGAACCAGGACCTCGAGTGTTGAACTGTCGACATGTCCCCGTCCCATGTGGTCCAACAGACGCCCAGGCGTGGCGACCACGATATCGATTCCGAGCCTGAGGGCTCGGGTCTGCGGGGCCATGCCGACTCCTCCATATATTGCCACGGCCTTCAGGCCGGTATGGCGGCCATATGCTTGTGCCGCAATGAGAATCTGCTCCGCGAGTTCGCGTGTGGGCGTCAGTATCAACGCCCGCAGCGTACCGTTTGAGCCGTTGTCGAGTCGTTGGAGAATCGGCAGCAGAAAGGCTGCCGTCTTTCCTGTACCTGTTTGTGCCGAACCGACGATATCCTGTCCGGCCAACCCCATCGGGATTGCTTGCTCCTGAATCGGCGTGGGCTCGGAATAGCCCTCTTCTTTGACCGCCAGCAGTAGTTCGGGCGCTAGGCCCAGTGATTCAAATGACATCTTTCCAACAATACTCCTTACGCAAGAAAACGCACACGTCTAGAGACACCGGTGTCACCAGTACGCTATGCTCACACATGTCTGAACCTGAGGAATGAAGCGACGGGTTTCTTACGCGTCGGTACCCATTTCCTGAGCGGGTACCATTCTGCAAAGGAGAGAAGATGCCAGCTCGCGGTTCGCACAACAGCAGGCAAGGTAATACACAAAGGGAGCTGAGCCCAGGTCGCAATCAACATTGGAACTGCGGTGGCCCACGACGAATCGATGTCTTTTGTGTACATTTGATCACTTACGTTCCCGGATAGAGGGTTGTTCATGGCCAGACCGACACCACAGACACAAGCCAAACGCAGGCGCGAGCTTTCAAAGAAGGAAAAGCGCAAGGCTAAAGAAGAGCGACGTGCTTTGAGGAAGGAGCAAAAGGCGCAGAACGGAGATGGTTCAGTTCCGCCCGGCGAAGATCCCGACATCTACGGAATCGTGCCAGGTCCGCAACCACCTATCGATTAGCCGTCGGTGCTTCCAGACCGTTGAAGCTTTGGTTCACCGACCTGGACCGATTTCCACCATGATGTGTCGCCACTTCCCCTGCCGGAATCGACCCAGACTCAAGACCGAACGCGTCAGGTGACCTAGGACGATTGCCAGCCAGATTTCACCTGGGTCGAGCTGCCCGAGCGCTTGGAAGAAGGAGCATAGGCCAACGGGAATGAGAACTTGCGATACAATGGAAATGTAGAGAGGGCTCTTCGTGTCGCCTGTGCCCTGAAGCCCTCCGGTGTATGCAAGCGCACCGGTAATGAAAATCCCCGACACACTCAGGTAGGCCAACAGCTCCGCGCCAAGATCTACGACGATCGGATCGTCCATCCCGAAAACACCTAGCAACGCACGCGGAATCAGTACGAAAAGAGAACCCACAATCGCCGCTACACCCAATCCGATCCATGCGGCAACACGTACGCCCTTAACTGATCTGTCTGGTTTCCCTGCACCAAGATTCTGCCCGGCGAAGGCAGCAGCAGCCCCCATCAACCCAACTGATGTCCAGGTTATCAACGAAAACAGTTGGGTGTAACCGACGGCGTATGCCGCCTGTGCCTGACCACTCTGTTGCAACGAACCAACGAAACCGAGCAAAATCACTCCCCCAACGTTCATGGCTATCCCTTGAATTCCGGTCGGGATGCCGAACTTGAACAAGGCGCGAATGATCGATAGATCTGGTTTCAGGCTCATGCCGGGATGGAAGTGTACAACCCACCGGTGCGAGAAGAAGAGGCGTTGTGCCGCTACGAGGCTGAGTATGCCTGCGGCGATTACGGTTCCCATGGCCGCACCTGTTGTGCCGAACGCCGGTATCGGTCCGAGACCGCGGATGAAGATCACGTTCAGCACCAGGTTCAGAATTGTGAGCGCGATGCCGAACCGGAGCGGAGTGCGTGCATCGCCAGCCGACCGAAGCGCACCACCGAGCATGAAGAACACCATCATGCCAAAGCTGAAAAGGAACATGATGCGGAGGTATGGTAACGCTTCAGCGCGGACATCGGGTGTTGTATTCACGACCTCGAGCAATACCGGTGACAGGAAATACCCAAGAGGTGCCATGATCACAACCGACATCACACCAGCAGCTAGAAACGCCTGATAGACTGTCCGATTGACCTTCTCCGGCTCATTGGCGCCAGCGAAGCGTGCAACCAGCACTCCCATTCCGGAGAAGAGCGAACTGATGAAGACCACCACGACCAGGAAGATCTGCCACGACACGCCGATGGCGGCATTGCCTGTGTAGCCGACGTAGTTTCCGACCATCACATGATCAACGATACCCTGGAATCCGCCGATGACGTTCTGCAACATCGTGGGCCAGGCTAGCTTCCACACCGCACCAGCGATCGGTCCTTCTACGATGGAACGATCGTATGACTTCGTCTGTCGGTTCGGTGCAGACATAAGATCGACGTGTTATGAAAGGAAAACGGGAAGTACGCGGCTGTTCGGCCCGGAAGCTCGACAAGCTAGCACAGCAACTGGATCCCCGCTAGGTACTTGGTGGAACTCAGCAAGATTCGGGTTGCGGCAAGGATTCGCCGACGTACATTCGGATCCACACAGCACCTATTTCACTGAGCCCTGGTGACACCATGAATCTGTCGACCTATCGGAATCAGTTTCCTGTCACAGAAACCCTGGTCTATTTGAACCATGCAGGTGTTTCACCCACATCCACCCGCGCTCGCGATGCGGTTGCAGCCTGGTTCGATGGTTGCGTGAAGCGGGGTATCTTGGACGAGGAAGGTTGGGTGGAAACCTCCGAGGCGTGTCGCGCTCGATTTGCCGGCCTGATCGGCGCCTCACCGAACGAGATCAGTTTCGTCAGGAACACTTCGCATGGCCTTGCGTTGGTGGCTGAAGGCCTGCCATGGAGGCCGGGTGACCGCGTCGCTGTCGCCACCGAACTCGAGTATCCGTCCAACGTGTACGTCTGGCAACACCTAAAGGACCATGGTGTCGAAGTTGACACCATAGCTGCTCCCGACGGAGCGGTGCTCCCTGAAGCTGTTGAAACAGCCCTCACACCCGACACACGCCTAGTTGCGGTCAGTTCAGCTCAATACGCCACTGGTGCCGTTACCGATCTCGCTGCCATCGGAGCGCTGTGCCGCGAGCAAGGTCTCCTCTTCTGTGTCGACGGGATTCAAACGGTCGGCGCTTTGGACATCGATGTAAGACAGGTGGGCGCTCACTTTCTTTCCGCCGACAGTCACAAGTGGTTGTTGGGAATGCACGGCCTGGGCGTACTCTATGTCAGCAGCGAGGTAGTCGACCGGGTGAGGCCCGTACTCGTTGGATGGAAGAGCACCACCGATGCCTGGAACTTCGACCGCGCTCTGTTCGAGTTACTTTCCGACGCACGGAAGTTCGAGGAAGGCAGTCTGCCTTGGGCATTGATAGTTGGATTCCATGCTGCGTTGGAGATTCTCGAGGAAATAGGAATACCCGCGATAGGCCGGCACATCAATTCACTCGTCGAGCATTTGGCACGCGGACTCACCGCGATCGGCGCAGATGTGTTCCCGCCGCCCGAGATGCGGCACCACATCTTGACCTTCACCCACCCAGACGCAGACGAGCCGTTGCTGCTAAAGCAATTGACGGAACGCGGATTCGTGATCTCATGTAGACGCGGCCGCATCAGAATTTCGCCGCATCTCTACAACACCGAAGCAGAGATTGACCAATTGATTGCAGCTGTGAAGGAGTGCCTAGGAGCTGGCTAATCCCCGAAAGCTGTTACCACCACCTTGCGACGGCCTCCGTGATCCCGGTGTTCACATAGGTAGATGCCTTGCCACGTTCCCAGGTTCAACCTGCCTGACGTGACGGGAACGACAACTGAACTGCCCAGAAGAGAGGACTTTAGGTGGGCAGGCATATCATCCGACCCTTCGAAGGTGTGGCGGTAGTAGGGAGCGTTCTCCGGAACCAGATGGTTGAAATGCGATTCGAAATCGGTTCGTACCGTGGGGTCAGCGTTTTCGTTCAGGGTCAGACTCGCCGAGGTGTGCCGGATGAAGACTTGCACAAGACCGATGCCGATCTCACGTATCTCCGGCATCTCCGTTTCGATCACATCGGTCACCAGGTGGAATCCCCTGGGAAACGATGGAAGTCTTATTTCCCTTTGATGGAATTTCATGCCTCACACTCTGTGAGAGTTCGAGATGAGACGATCACCGTTGTATCGAGCGTGTAAGTTAGCATTATCTTCCCATCCCGGTTCAGGGCGGTTTGCTACGCCGGCCATAGCAGTCTTCCAACACATACCGAGGTCGTTGAGATGAAAAAACGAGTCGTCTTGTCAATCTCCACAGTCACAATACTTGCCGTTGCTGCGTGCAGTCCAGATCCGGCGTCGCAGATAACGGCACATGGCATGATGGCGGACGTTCAAGTGTTGTCGGCGGATAGCATGGAAGGCCGGATCGCAGCCTCTGCGGGCGAGGTTCGCGCGACCGCGTACATTGCCCAGCGATTCGAGGAAATCGGGCTCGAGCCTGTCGACGGATCTTACCTGCTGCCGGTTGAACTCGTGGGCATGCGGAAGAACATAGAGGGATCATCAATATCGATCCGTGGACCGGGTGGATCTTTACAGCTCACGAATGATGAAAACGTCACCTTCTGGTCAACGGCCGAAGAAGAGACTGTAGAGCTCAGAAACGCGCCGATCTGGTTCGTGGGATATGGGGTCGAGGCACCGGAGTACGACTGGGACGATATCAAGGGCCAGGACATGAGCGGCAGAATTATGCTATTCCTGAACAACGATCCCCAAGTTGAGGATGATGGCGAGGAGTTGTTCGGTGGGCCGGCACGAACCTATTACGGACGTTGGACGTACAAATTCGAGCAGGCCCAGAAACACGGCGCTGCCGGTGCGATCGTAATCCACACAACCGAATCGGCAAGCTACCTGTTCAGCGTGATCGGCAACACAGGCTCCCGCCAAATATGGCAACGTGGGTACAAACTCGACTTCCTCTCGTGGATCGATTCCACAACATCTGAGACAATTGCCGCTTCAATGGGCACGAGCCTCAGCGGACTTTTTGAGATGGCGAGCCGCCGCGAGTTTCGGCCGAGAGATACCGGTTTCGAACTGACAACACACATCGAGACAAACATCGAGCGTGCCCAGGCTCACAATGTGGCCGGCATGTTGCGCGGAAGTGATCCAGAACTCGCCGAACAATGGGTCGTATTCACCGCCCACCACGACCACCTCGGCGTGAACCCGAACGACGATGGTGATGACAAGATCCTAAACGGCGCCTTGGACAACGCGCTCGGCGTTGCCGCCATCACGGCTGCCGCCGAAGCCTTTACCTTGGCACATCCTCGACGATCGATGATGTTCGTTACCGTTACAGCCGAGGAGGGTGGGATACTCGGCAGCGGAGCGTTCGTCGAAAACCCGCCTGTCCCACAAAACTTGATCGTTGCCAATTTCAACGTGGACTCGCCTCAGGTCTTTGGACTCACCAGTGATGTTGCTGCCATCGGACTCGAGATGAACTCCATCGGTGAGATCTTCAGGGCGGTGGCGCAGGAGCGCGGACTGACTCCCAAGGGTGACCCCAACCCCAATGCCGGCAGCTTCTATCGCTCCGACCAGGTGAGTTTTGCCAAACTTGGTATTCCGGCTCTCTACCTCCAACGGGGTACTGACTATGTCGCACCGCTCTCCTTTGATCCAACTGAGTACAGGCAACAGCATTATCACCAGGTCAGCGACGAGATCCGTCCGGAATGGGACCTATCCGGAACCGTACGCGACATGCAGGTGTTGTTCGAGACTGCGCTTCGTGTGGCAAATGCCGACGACCAGCCACGTTGGGTCCCGGGACACGAATTCGAGGAAGAGTGGCGATCATTGTACGGACGGGAGGATTAGACCCCGGCGGCGTACTATCGGCGTCCCACCCTTTGTTGTATACGACGGTAGGCGGACCTACACCCGCCTACCGCAGGAGCACCAAAAAGCCTCCGTCGTCAACATCACGGGTCCAATCTCGAACTGAGCCCTGAAGACGTGTCTCCAGTATCTGGCGCACACGCGGTTTTAGCACCGGAGCGCCATCAGACCTGCGGCCCTTACCTGTCACCACGTGTACGACCGATCCAGATGCGCGTTTCTGCCAGGTTTGAATGAAATTGCAGACAGCAGTCTCCACTCCTGAGGCAGGATAGCGGTGAAGATCTAAGACCGCTACCGGATGCTGGTCGAGTATCGGGTCGGTAAGGAATATTCCGACTGGCGGCCGGCTCCTCTTTCGACGACTGGACATAGGGAATAATAATTGAGGGCGATAGGAGTAGCGGGAATGGACGGAGTGATGCCGCCTGCATAGCAGTCTGCCTATGGAACTCCGAGCGGGGCTGCGGTGTCTTCACCTTGACATCTATTTTGTCCGATCCAGGCTGGAGTGGCCGTGTCCATACGACCGATCAAACGAATCGTCCAAGCCAATCCCACTGTTGAGGGCGCAGGTGTGCGACTGCGCCGAGCGTTCGGGTTCGGTGATACGAGCAGCTTCGATCCGTTCCTGCTATTGGATGATTTCCGCAACGACAACCCCGACGATTATCTCGCCGGGTTTCCCTGGCACCCTCATCGAGGCATCGAGACCGTAACGTATGTCTTGGCCGGCACCGTCGAGCACGGTGACAGCCTGGGCAATCAGGGAACCCTGCAGGCGGGTGACGTGCAGTGGATGACGGCGGGCAGCGGTATCCTTCACCAAGAGATGCCCACCGGAGATGCACACGGGCGGATGCACGGCTTTCAGCTGTGGGCAAACCTGCCGGCATCGCTCAAGATGACAGCACCACGATATCAGGACGTCCATTCAGCCGACATCCCTGAGGTAACCGAAGACGACGGCACTCGCGTCCGGGTACTGTGCGGTGCGTTCTGGGGAAAGCACGGTCCCGTCGACGGTGTCGCAGCGGATCCACGGTACCTCGACGTCAGTATCCCTTCTGGCACCCAGAAGGCACTGCCCGTTGATACCCACCACGCCACTTTCGCCTACGTCTTCGAAGGCGCAGCAAGTTTCCGCGGTGCATCGGAGCCCGTAGAAGTCCGCACCGAGAGCGTGCCCGGCACGACGGCGACCGTTCCAGCCGAGGAAACGGGCAACAGGTCGCTCGTGCTGTTTGATACGGGCGACGAGGTGGTGGTCCGCTCCGGAGAGAACGGAGTCAGATTCTTGTTGGTCTCAGGAGAACCGTTGCATGAACCGGTGGCATGGCGCGGCCCGATAGTGATGAATACCGCCGAGCAGCTGCACCAAGCCTACGCCCAGCTTCGCGACGGGACTTTCATTCAGCAGTAGGAGATCCGGTGCGGGCACGAAATCGCCGGCCGGCAAACGATCAGGCACACCAATCTGTCGTGCAGTTAAGGAAGCCAAGGATTCACCGCTGATTTCGGAGAGAACAGAGATGGCCGCTCAACCGAGAGTCCGCTGCTGTGCAGCCTTTTTCATAGGCGCGTTGATGGTTTTCACAGCCAGTAGTCTGGCAGGGCAGGCGGGCCCGCGACCAGCCGGTCAACTCGCGCTGGCGGTCGGCCCCCGCGTAGGTGGGGATTGGGACGAAAGGATATGGAGCGTCGGGGGGCAGGCAAGAATATCGCTCCCCTTCCTCCCGGGCCTTCAGGTATCGCCAAGTGCCGACGTTTTCCTGCTGGATGAGCAGAACGAATGGCAGATAAACTTGGATGTCGTTCTACAGCTGCTTCCGATCATCTATGGTGGAGCTGGCCTTGTGGTCGCACGAGACAGCCTGCCCACGAGCGACGGCCCATCGACAGAGACCGGATACAACTTGTTTCTGGGATTGAGGCTTCCCACCATGAGCTTTCCGGTCAAGCCGTTTGCGGAAGTGAGATGGACTGAAATAAACAGACTCGTACGACCGCGCCGAGTTGTCGTTGGTGTTGATGTGTTGTTGAGCGGGCAGCCTTACCGACGTCGCTAGGGCCGGTCTTCTGCGCGCCGGCGATCTTTGCGCCCGGTGCGCAGTTTGTTTCGAACCTCACGAACTGCCCGGGGGGCCAGACGCCCCCCATGTCTCTTCAAGAACGTCTCCACCCGTTTTGGCTCTCTCGTGGACAACGCACGGAGCGCCCAAGACATTGCCTTCACCACCATGTCATCACGGTCATCAATCAGCAGTTGGCAGACTGCCAGGGTGCGATCGGCGTCCCCAGCTCCACCCTGGGATTTCATGTTCAATGGCACGGTGCTCACCAGCGCTGCGCGCCGCCACCATCGGCTTTCGGAGTGTGACCACTCGCGAACGTCCGCATCTGTGATCTGGCCGTTTCTCCACGCAACCCCCGCGAGGCCGGAGAAACAGTCAACCTCACCCCAACCAATCATGTTCCTGCCGATGCGCTCCAAGTCTGACAGTCGCAGTGCTGACAGTGCAGTCGGGTGATACCGAAGTAGCTCGTAAACAACAGGATACGCGCCGGGCGGACCATCTTCTACGATCGTGAACGCGAGGTCAATCGTATCCTTTGGGGACGCTGACTTCACTTGGGCCGACAACTTCCGGCGGACCGCCCGTAGCGATGCTGCATTCACGACGTCGAGGCTGCGCAGCTCTTGTGACACCTCTCGAGCCAGCTGCGGGATCGAGAGTTCCACCTCACTCATGACCTGGCCCACCACGGTAGTGGACGTTCACGTTTCGGCTGTGCACGACCTGCAGTCCTCCAACAACCCGTGATTACCATCGACGCATTACGCCGGCTCCAACAACTCGCCGACCCGCCTGTAATGCTTCCCCCAAAACATCAGCGCCTGCTCCGGATCGTACCCCTCTTCCGCGTGTACTGCCTTGATCTCACCAACGGACCATTCGTGGCTGCCCGGATACGCAACCTTGTGCACGACCACGCACTCGATGTTCAGAGGGCACTCTTTGATCAACCTACTCTTGATGACGGTGGGTGCAAACGGCGTCATGCCCGCCTTCTCATACTTGTCGTTACCATCCCTTCCAGAGATCGAACCACACGTGCGAACGACCGGCATCTGTTCAACGGTTGGGATATATATTCCAAAATCATCCAGGTCCGACAACAACTGGTGGGTGAAGTCTTCGCGCATTATCCCCACCATCAATGACGGCGGCTCGAACGAATACAACCAAAAACGCACCAGCAGTCATGATATTGCGGCCGACCGTCACCAACACTATCGGAAACGACGGTAG
>JBDGYW010000187.1:0-9536 GCA_039588935.1 Gemmatimonadota bacterium
GCCAAAGAAGTCAGGGCAGTCGCAGCAGCGGTGGGTCGCCGAATGCCCTGACGCGCCGAGACGCTATTGCAGGTGATGCACCGGCGCCACACACACTACACCTGCATAGATTCGCCCCACGGTAAGTGATGATGGTACAGGACTTGTCCGCCTGAGCCGTCAACCGCCAGATGTGAAGATGTCCCAACGGTAGTTGCGGCACTGGCAACTCATTGTGCCCCAACGTGAATCGATGCAGTCATTGCCAATTGGTGATGTCGCGCCCAGTCCTGCAACAACCGGCGTAGCAACAGCGGTGCACTACGGCCGCCCAGTAAGCCGCCTTATTGCCGCCTCAGCCCGCGGGTGCCGGCTCTCCGCCAGGCACTCGATGGCCTCGACGCGAATACGCCGGCTGGGATGCGATCCAGCGATCTCGATTATCGCATCAATCGCCGCGTCCGTCTCGAGTTCCGAAAGGGCCTCCACCGCCTCTTGCTGGACATCCGTTGACGGATCGTTTTCGGCCATTTCAACTAGCAGAGTCACCGCCGAGTCAGCCGGAGCTGATTCGGCATAGGTCTCGAGCGCTTCGTCGCGAACGTCGGATCGGGGATGTGTCCGGGCAACCTCGGCGATCACCGCCAACGCACGCCGATCTCGGATCTTACCGAGAGTCTCTACTGCCTCCCGCTGGACGTCTACACGAGTCCCGCCAAAGACGATTCGAGACAACACGTCAAGGGCAGTCGCCTGGGGCGCGACCTCGAGCAGTGTTTCTATGGCCTCCTGCTGCACGCCTCCGTCCGGATGCCTCTCAGCGAGCTCGATGAGGGCGGGCACGGCCACTTCGGAGCGAGCCTCTCCAAGCGTCTCGACGGCCTCTTGACGCACGTCACTGCGCGGGTGACTGCGCGCTAAGTCGGCCAATTCCGCAACCGCGGCGTTCGACCGCAGCTGTCCGATAGCTTCCACAGCTTCGCGTTGCACGTCGATGCTACCGTCTTCTCGTGCTACGTCGGAGAGCAACTCCAGCGCACCATCCCGACCTGCGGACTCCATATACGTCTCAATCGCCTCCTCTCGCACACCAGCGCGCGGGTGAGTGCGGGCGATTCTAGCAAGCGCCTCGGTTGCTTCATCACCAAGAAGCTCTCCCAGCGTTTCAACCGCTTCGCGTTGAACGTCGACCCTGGCGTGCGACTCGGCGACCTGCATCAACATCTGCGCTGTTTCAGGTGACCGCGAAACTTCGGCGAGGGTCTCAATCGCTTCCTCCTGCACATCGGCGCTAGCGTGGTTCTGCGCGATATCGAGTAGAATCTCGGCTACACGTTCGTGCTCTACTTCACCCAACGTTTCGACTGCCTCACGCTGAACCTCGGAATGGGAGTCATTGCGGGCGAATTCGGCCAGCACTGTCACGGCCCTTTCGGCATCCAGTGCCTCGCCGAGCGTCTCGATTGCCTCACTCCGAACGCCCGCACTCGGATGTGACCGCGCGATGTCTTCGACAAAAGAAAGTCCGCTGCCCCGTGGAGCTTCACCAAGCGTCTCCACCGCCTCTTGCTGCACCTCCCTGCTCTCATCGTTGCGTGCTATTCCCGCAAGCGCCCGCACGGCGCGAACGTCGTCCTTCTCACCGAGGGATTCGACAGCCTCCGAGCGGACCTCCCGGTCGCGCAGTGTTTGTGCTAGTGAAATGAGCGTGTCGGTGGCCGCCGGAAGATCGAGATGCCCGATCGCCTCGGCGGCTTCTTCCCGCACGTCGCGGTCGCGATCACCTCGTGTCGCCCGAGCCAGGGCGTACAGCGATTCCTGTGTCGGGTGATAGCCCAGCCAATCTGCTGCGTCATCACGCACATCGTCCGGTTCGTTGCCCTCCAGCCACCCTATCAGCACAGGTACCACGGCCCGAGAATCGCCGTGGATCCCCACGGCGCTGACCAGCATGTCTTTCGTTCTGATCGCCTCGGCCTCATCGTAAAGCCCGCGAACCAGGCCTATACTCTCGCTGTCCTCTGCATCGGCCAGCCAAACGAGTGGGAGGCCGTCCAGATCCACCGGCAGCCCAAAGCTGCTGACGTACACCTGGGCGAGCCTCGAGCGGCCGCGGCCGTCAGGATCAAACCCGAAGAACAGAGCCGTGTGATTCGCCGGACGGTTTCCAACGAGGGTTCCCAGATCCACTCCCGGCAGGCTGAATCCGCGCAGATTGCCCATGAAGCGGCCCGACATGTATGTGCCTCCCCCTACGTGCGTACGGCTCTGCTTCACGCGGATCCAGCCCTCGAGGCTGGGATTGTATCCGACTGCGTAGCCGATCCAGTAGGCGGCAAAGTCCTCGCCGCGCGCGATGTCGAGCGCCCAGTCCCAGCGTTCGCTCAGTGTGCCTTCTCCAGAATGCACAATGACTGTATCGGCTGACGTGACCTGGCCGCTTGGGGAATCGGTTTCTGTGGACCCCATGGTGGCTGTTTCCATTGCCTCTACATAAGGCTCTTCGAAGGAGTCCCCCTCGCTCGGAGCGGCATGCATTTTAGGTGTTGCGCTGTTCTCTTCCTCGGGGGCACCTACACCCGAAAGCTGAGCACCGGCGCCAATCAACAGCGCGGCGGTTACCGCTACTGCTCCAGCCATCCATCTTGGCAGGAGTCTCGCATCGTCTGCGGAAGGCTCAAGGAGCCGTTGGACTCGACGCAGCAGCGGGCCGCCGCGCGCTGCTGCCACCAACTGAGCCGCAGGGGCACGAAGGTACTCCAGCTCGGCCAATGCGCCCGCATACGCGCGCACGTTGCCGGTTACAGCCACTGCCAAATCGTCACAGCAGTGCTCCCGCTCCTCACGGATCCGCTTGGATACCCACCATACGGCAGGGTGATAGAACAACAGTGTCTCCACCACCGTCTGAAGCAGGTTCACGAGGTAGTCGCTCCTGCGGATATGGGCGAGTTCGTGCGCGAGCAAGGCCTCGAGCTGTTGCGGCGTCAGCCCAGCCGCCGCACTGACGGGTAAGAGGACGACCGGGCGCAGCCACCCCACCACCGCCGGCACCTGAACGATTACGGACTCCACGATTCTCACCGTGTGGCAAACCCGCAGCTTGCTTGCGAGCCGGTCGAATACGGCTCTGATTCCTGCGGACGTGGATTGTGTCCCAATACGGGTCAGCCGTTGGGAGTGAGCCCAACCACCCATCAACCGTACTGACAACGCCAGAACGCCGGCGAACCAGAACAGCACCAGCCACGGCAGCGCCGGCAAGATCCACCGCTGTATGCCGGGATGATCCCGCGAGAGACCGGGTGCTTGTACTGTCTCAGTCAGCGCAATGGCTGGATAGGAGCCCGAGCCGTCCGCCAGTCCAACACCCACGATTTCGCCGGTTGAGGCGACGGTAGTCGGCGGGTGGTCAGCACCGACCGCCGCTGTGTGGGAGTATTGCGGAGACGGCAAATGCGTGTAGACGCGAATTCCTGTTCCTATGGGAAGCGCCAGCATCAAGCCCAGCGCGGCGAGACTCAATCCGTATCGCGTGGAGGCTGGGCGCCGAGCGGAGGCCGCAAGCAGGATGGCGAGCACTCCCGCCACAGCCACAGCCTGCCACAGGAAATGAACCAAGGTCAAACCCAATGCCATAGTCGCGTTCATTCCGCGCCTCCGTTTAGCTGATCGATCAACTCACGAACCTTACGAAGCTCTTCTGTAGATGCGGGATTGTCGGAGAGAGCTTGCATCACGAGGCCCATCGCCGAGCCGCCGAATGCCCGATCGATGAGGTCCGAAACCAGATGTTGCTGCGTGGTTTCCTCACTTACCGCTGGCGCATAGACATGCTTCCGTGAGGACTCGTCTCTGGTCACCAATCCCTTTTCAGCCATGATCTGGAGCAGTTTGAGCACGGTCGTGTATCCGACCGGGCGATCCCTCTCCAGGGAGACCTGGACTTCCCGAACCGTGCTTGGGCCCAGATCCCACAGGCGGCGGAGGATACCCAGCTCGGCATTCGTTGGTTTTGGTGGTTCAACTGACGGTTTTGACATGCGGACCCGATCCGGTGCCGTGTTCTGATTGGTGTACGAACGGTCTCGTAGTTCTTGTACGAAGGACTTCGTAGAAAGTTTCAGGAGGGAAGAAATGAACCGCTTCGACTCAGGTCGAGACGCAAAGTCGACGTTCCCGGCTAGGGGCGCTCAAGAACCACCGCCGTGCGTCGGACATCAATGCGTGGAGCATTGGTTCCGTACTTTATGCTTAGACGGTTATCTCTTAGTCATACAGGGACACGCGACGCCGCAACAAGGTCGCGGCACTGGGGATTTGCTGTTTGCGACTGACAATGGAGGAGACGGGCTGGGTGGTTGAGCCCCAGCCCGCTCCCACCTCTATTGGTCCATCTGCTGGTCGTCGGCCGCGCCGTCTTCCTGGTCGAAGCCCGCAGCCCCTTCTTTGAAGAAGGCGGCTTCCATGGGGTACTCGGAAACCTTGGCCTCGATGGCCGCCATCTGAGAGCTGTTTAGCGGCTGAAAGCCTGCGGCCACGGAGATGTTCTCCTCCAGCTGCTCCACCGTGTCGCACCCCACGATGACCGTGCTTATGGGCTGGCTCATGGTCCAGTTGAGGGCCTCCTCCATTGAGGTGAGGCCGCCCTCGCGGAATATCCTTCCCCGAGCGGGGATCTTCATCGCGATGACACCCATCTGCCTGCGGTTCGCCTCCGGGAGCAGTTCATCCATGAATGGGCGGTGGTATCTGTCGGCTGGGTTCAGTGCCATGAGGATCGTGTCGAAGTCGAAGCGCCGCATGAACTCCATCAGCACGTCGGGGTTGGCGTGGCCGGTGAGGCCGAGGAACTTCACGACTCCCTCTTCCTTGGCTCTCTGGAGCGCGTGAATTGCACCGTCGTCGGCGAAGACCTGGTCAAGCTGCTCCATGCGCGTGAGGTTGTGGAGTTGCCACAGGTCCAAGTGGTCTGTCTGTAGCGAATCCAGACTCTGCTCCAGGAGTTGCATCGATTCGTCATGGGTGCGGCGGTGCGTCTTGGTGGCCAGGAACACCTCGTCTCGGCGAGTCGCCATCACTCTTCCGATGTACGTCTGGCTGATGCCCCTCCCGTAGGCAGCCGCCGTGTCGATGTAGTTCACTCCCAGGTCGATGGCCCGGTTGATGATGGTCTCAGACTCGGCATCGGTATTGGGCTGCTCGATGGTGGCCTGTCCCCCCAAGCTGAAGAGGCGTACGTTGTGGCCCGTGTTCCCAAGGGGCCGCTCAGGCATAGGGGGTGGAGCAGAGCTCGTCGGAGCCTCCGCACACGCAGGTTCTCCAAAGACGAACCCAGCCGTTCCAACTCCAGAGACCTTTATGAAATCGCGGCGTGAGAACTTGGAATCGGACATTGCGCCCTCCCCAGGCAATTGGAGCAGTTGGAAGACAGTATTGGAGACATCCCGTCACAGTGGGCAATTCCTCTTGCCTCTCCGAAGTATGTGGCGCGGCATTCGCGTTGGGAAGGCCTCACCTCCGTCGGTCGTAACGGTGTTGTCGACTTAGCGCTGATTCCTTCTCGCCGAGCAGTGAACACAGCCCGGAACTGCCCGACAATCAAGGGTTTCCAGTGAGCAGAAAATACCGGAGCAGGTTCAGGCTCGGGCGGCAGCCCTCATTCGTTCCAGCCGCTTGGCCTCCCGGAAGCTCACCAATCGCTCTTCCACCTCGTCCCAAAGTGCAAGGCTCATCAGGCGGACGGAGCCCCACATGGTGACACGGGTAGGGTTCTGGAGTTCCGGCACGGATTCCATGGCCTCTCTCAGCCGATAATTGGGAATCCGGACGTTCAAGTGGTGGACATGGTGGATACCGATGTTGGCGGTGAGCCACTCCAGAGGTCGCGGCAGAACCAGGTAGGAACTTCCCTCCAGTGCCGCATCGTAGTAGTTCCAGGTCTGTGTTCGGTGCCAGTAGGTGTCCTCGAACTGGTGTTGTACGTAGAACAGCCAAACTCCGGCGGCGCAGGTGAAGAGCACGATGGGGCCGTGGACCAGGAGGAAGCTCGCAAATCCGATGGTCAGGGCCAAAACCGTGATGATGGCCGCCAAGGCCAGGTTGGTCATCCACACGCTCTTCCACGCCCGCTTCCACGCGCCCGGGAGATTCCAAGGAAACCGGTGGAACACGACGAAGTGGAATACCGCACCGGCCCCGAAAAGGATCAGTGGATTTCGATAGACGCGATACGCCTGACGCCCCCAGAATGGCCGGGAGAAATATTCTTGCAAGGTGAGGGTGTCTATATCCCCGAACCCCCGGCGATCCAGATCCCCCGAGTGGGCATGATGGTGGGCGTGGGTCTTTCGCCAGTACTCGTAAGGGGTGAGGGTGAGGACGCCAATGAAAAACCCCAGGGTGTTTCTGGCGCGCCGCGACTTGAAGAAGGAACCGTGGCCGCAGTCATGCTGGATCATGAAAAGCCGCATGAGAAAGCCGGTCGCTCCCAGTGTGAAAAGGAGGGTGAGCCAATAGCTGACATCCAGAGCCCAGTACGCCAGGGCCCAGAACCCCACGAACGGCCCCGCCGACGAGAGGAGCTGGATCAGGCTTCTTCTTGTGTCAGCGCCGAAGAACGGGGAAAGGGTCTTTGTCCAGAAGGCCGCCTTGGCCCTATCCGGGGCAACCACCGCCACGAGCACGCTCCCGCTTGATGGTGTTTGGATTCGGGCGAACCTCAGCCATCCCGGTGACCGCAACTCGCCCAGAACAAGATAGGAGAACCTCGACGATTATGGGAGCCACGCCGGAGGGGTGCGTGGGATCGTAGATTGGCCCTTGGTCCCTTCTAGCCGGCGCTCCGTTTGGTGTTCGTCAAGGTCATAGACCAGTTGGTGGAATGCGCGTGCGCTGAGGGATGGCGTGGTGAGACCGAGCAAGTGTTTCGTGGCTTTCTTGAACTGGCCAAGGCACGCTTCAGTCTATCGGCTCCAGGGAGGTACGATGCCGTTCATCCGGGCGGAATCGACCATCTGTCCAAGGTGGTCATGGGCACGAAACCGGAGGAGCAGGAGTCGGCCCCCCAGAGTGGTTCGCGGTCCGGCATTGGGTGCCTGAACCCAGAGGCGCGCCGCGCAGAATCACGTCGCACGCAGTATCTCCAAGGGGTCCGCCTTTGTCGCTCGCAAACCCGGAACGGCGCACGCGATGAGTGACACGACGATCAGTACCAGTTCGGCGCCAACGAGGGCCACCACGTCGGTCGGATTGATATCGTAGAGCCAGTGGGTCAAGAGCTGTGCGGACCACATTGCGACGACTGCGCCTATCGCGACCCCACCCAGAATGAGAACTGCACCTTCCCGTAGAACCAGACGTAAGATGTCTGGACGTTTTGCGCCCAGTGCGATCCGCACACCGAACTCGCGCATGCGCCGTCCCACGGCGTAACTCAGGACCGCGTTGAGCCCCATGCTGGATAGGAAGAGTGCGAACAGGCCGAATAGGCCGAATAGCCCAGCCATGAATTCCCTCGCATCGACCATATCATTGAAATATCCAAGCCAGGGGAACACGAACGGCATTCCTGATCCCGGGATGAGGTCCGTCAAGGTGCGCTTTATCTCAGCGGAAACGCGAGGTTCATCGTCACCCACCCTGACCACGAGCTGCACGCTTCTGCCGCCATAGGCACTGGGCAGTAAGAACACGTTGGGTTGGGGTTCCAGGTAAGGATCTTCTTCGAAGAACAGCGACGCTGACCGTGCGACCCCGATAACTGGGTACCACTTTTCGGCAGCGTCTATTCCGCCAAGCTTGATCATGCGGCCTACGGGATCGATGCCGGGCCAGAGTTCACGTGCCGCATCCTCGTCGACGATCACCAGTCCGCTTCCACTCTCGTCGCCCACGGTGAAGTCCCGCCCTCTCATAACAGGGATGCCGAGAGTACCGAGGAATCCGCTGCTCACCGTGCGATAAGTCCTCAGGTTGAGGAATCGTCTGTTGTGGTCGGATAACACGCCGGCCTTGTCCGGGATCACGGCTGACGTCCATGCCACCGCATCGACCTCCGGTATTGTCTCCAACCGGTCCATGAGACGCCCGACCGTCGCATGTCCCTCGGGGGTGCCTCTCTGCTCTGCCGGCAGCCAGGCTCTAACGGACAGCAACCCCGTAGGGTCGAAGCCGAAATCGTAGTCGCTCACCCTCCGAGCCGCCTTGAAAAGCAGGCCGGCGCCCATGAGCAGCACAATGGATCCTGCAACCGCTGTGATCACCAGGGGATTGTAACTTCGGGTGACCCGTCCGGTTGTGGTGCCGGCGTGGTCTTGCAGAGGCTCTGAAGGATCAATCCTCGAGGCGGCGGCGGCAGGCAAGGCCCCCGACAGCGTCATCGCGATCACGGTCGTGACAAGACCGAACAGAAACACCCGCCAGGACAGGTGTGGCTGGAAGATGCCGATGAACCGGATCTCAGGCGGAAGGCTGTGGACCAGAATCTCGATCCCCCACATCGCGAGTAGCGCACCCAGCACTCCACCTCCCACTCCGAGCAACCCGACTTCCCAAAGTACTTGCCGCATCACACGGTGGCGGCCTGCGCCGAGCGCCATCTGCAATGCCACATCTCGGCGCCGAGCTACGCCTCGTGCCAGCATCATGTTGACGAGGTTACCGCATGCGATGAGCAGGATCGTGATTGCGCCTCCGGCCATGGCGGCATGGAAACGCTTGAAGCGGAGCGGGTCGGGAATCACCGAGTACAGGCGGTAGGCGAAGTCATCTTCACCCATGCCATGCTCTCGACGAAGTCGTATCGCGGCGCGTGCCAGAGCCTGCTTCGCCTGTTCGAGAGACATCCCCTCACGTAGCCGAACGATTGGCCTGGCAATCCGCGTACCGCTACCTGTTTCCGCTACGCTCGTCGGCAACAGGATCCACGCGCCGCCTAATGACATGCCGGCGGGTGCCACGCCGATCACCTCGAATGTGGCGTCTCCTACGGTGACCGCCGCGCCTAAGAATTCGCGTTCGCCGAACGCCTGTCTCCAGAACTCCTCGCTCACGACAATCTGTGGAGCATCCGCCGCATCGGAACCACCGGGTCGGAACAACCGCCCCTGCACCGGTCTCACACCCAACAGGTCGAAGAAGTTGGCGCTGACACGCAAAACGGAGGTTCGCACGGTGGCGGCAGGACCGGTCAAATCTCCCCAGTAACCGTACGTGTAAAGTGCGACACCGTCATGGATGCCGGCACGGTCTCGAACCTCCAGATATTTCTCCCACCAACCGACTTCGTGACTGGCTCCGTCCCCCCATTGGGCAACGCTGAACAGCCTGTCAGGCTCGCGGTACGGAACGTGTGGGTGAACAACGGCGTCGAGAATGGCAAATGTGGTGCAAGCAATCCCTAACGACAGGCCTAACGAAATGACTACTACCGCCACAAAGCTTGGGCTGCGTCTGAGAGATTGGACTACGTAGCGGACACCGTGCATGGTCAGAGCCAGGCGTGTGTTGGTTACAGTGTATCGCTCATCCAAGACACTAGTACAATTAAGTAAGGG
>JBDGYW010000188.1:0-9519 GCA_039588935.1 Gemmatimonadota bacterium
TGCGGGCGCGGACGGAGCCGCGGGTGTGGATGGGCCCGACGGCCAGCCTGGAGCGAGACCTCAGGTGATCACGGTGGCGCCCGACCAGATCTTCAGGGACCCACGCATTGGGATGTTGTTGGATTATTACTACGGTGGGGAAAGCTAGGGTGCGTTGAGAGGTGGGAGGCGCGGGAGGGTCCTGAACTTCCAACACCCGGCGGGAGCTAGCCATAAAATCCGTTGGACTTTGGGTGTTCCTTGTTGGATGTTGAATGTTTCCTACCGACCTATTCCGGTGCCCCCTTGCTGGTCTTTCCCCGCCTTGGCCGCAGTGCCGGGTAGCCTTCCGCCCCGCAATGCTGACAACGTTGGTCCATGATGTGGATTTCCTTTGAGCAGATGCCGCAGACGGGCGAACTCGGGTCTGAGCAGCGAACTCCCTGGGATTCGGGCATTTCGTGACCGCAACTGCATCGGACAGCGAGTGGTTCTAGCTGAGTCCCGCACTCGGGACACATTCGGTTCATGAATTCACTCCTGAGCAACCGTTGGCGCGTCTTCTGCTTGCCCTCGACGACAGTGGCTCGGTAGATTTTTCCTTGGTGTTGGCGGCGCCAGATGTCTTGGCCCCCCTCCATTTTTTGGTTGTCTCCCTGAGGAGTCGATGAACGTTTCGAAACCGATGATGCTCAAGATGCTAGCGAGAGGTGCGTGGAACTGGTGGCGCAAGTATCCTCTCTCGGTCTCCTTTGAGATTACGCATTCCTGCACTGCGAACTGCTGGCACTGTAATCTGGGCGGCCCAATAAAGGAGACGCGTCTCGAACCTGAAGAATACGCTGCGATATGTCGTGAACTCAACCCTGTGGTCTCTCACCTTTCGGGTGGTGAACCGCTCGCACGCAAAGATGTCTACGAGATCCTCAGCGCGATGGCCAAACCCGGCGGCCTCCCGCTGATGGTGGTTGTGTCTAACGCATCACAACTGACACCAGAGCGGTTTCTCAGATTGAAAAGCGCTGGCATGCATCAGTTGTCCCTGTCAATCGACTTTCCGGATGATCGACATAGCGACTTCAGACGGATCCCGGGTTTGTTCGAACGCATGAGCAAGGTAGTACCGGAATGCACCAGGATCGGCGATGAGGATGACGTTTCGCTCAACTGCTGTATCACCGCGTGGAACTTCAAGGAACTCCCGAATCTCGTTCATCTTGCGGAACGATGGGGAGTTCCGATCAACTTTTCGGCATACTCGTCGATGCGGACTGACGAGCCAGAGGGACTGGTCGGGAACAATGGATCTCAAGCTGACCTCAAGAGTTCGATTGAGGCTGTCATCGATCTAAAACGGGCAGGGAAGCCTGTGTACACAGGTGAAGGTGCCTTGTGGAAGTACTATGAGTTCCTCACCACGGGCTACAAACCCGGATGCCAGGCTGGGAGGAAGTTCGTCGTCATCAATCCCGATGGACGGCTAACGCCCTGTGCTGCGGTCATGGCCTATTTTGACGATCACCGCACAATGCAGCGTGAGTTTTCCGACAACAATGAATGTGGAGCCTGCTACATCAGCACACGTGCTTCAGCGGAGAAATCGAAGGGCGAGATGCTCATGGATCACAAAGAGTATCTCATACGTCTGCTGCCCTGGAAGTAGCTTCTTCACTCTCGTCCGGCTGTTCTGCGGTGCCGTCCATAACGGTGTCGGAGAGCAGCTTCTTTCCATGAAGGAGCTTGTAGAGGATTACAGCTGCCGCAGTTCCGAAGATCACACCAACCAACACCAGTGTTGGGATCCGGAATATCGATCCCAGCCAGGCGTATGCGAACAGGCGCGGGAAACGCCCGAGCGCGGTTGCTGCCATGAAGGTTCGAATGGGGTAACCGTCGAGTATCGCAAGTGTGCGTATTGCCCAGAATGGCATGGGAGTGAACGCGAAGAAGACGACGGTTCCAAACGGCGCGAAGGCAAAGTACTTCAGGCTTCGCTGAATCCACCGTTGTTCCCTGAGTCCCTTGAGTGCACGTCGGCCCAAAACCCAGGCATAGGCGTGCCAGTTGAGGTACTCCATGTACATGTAGGCGCAGAGCGCCACCAGGGTCACCCAGATGGCCTTCTCGTACTTGGCCGCCTCCATGATGAGTGGCTCGAAGGCGGCGGGGATGATCGGACTCAGCGGGCTGTTGGCCGGGATCGACAACACGGCGAGCCACACCAGCGGTATCGCCCGTGGAAACGCGATTACGATGGGAATTCCCAACAGAGCCGCGATACCGGCCGACCAGATCATGAGGTCCCAGCGTCGCTCCCCTGCACCGCGCTTCTTGGTGAAGAACCGAACGATCCGCAGCAACCGATCTATCATTCGTCACTGTCCACTGGGCGACGTTGTTGTTTCTGGGATCCGCGTCTGCGTTTGTCTTCCAGGCGTTTTCTGTTGGCCGATGCCGGTGGCCTGGTCTTCTTACGTGGCTTCGGTGTCTTAAGAGCTTCTCTGACCAACGCGGTCAAGCGATCCACCGCTGCCTCTCGGTTGCGGAGCTGACTGCGGCGTTCCTCAGCGACGACCCGTATGTAACCTCTGGAGTCGATCCGCGAGCTCAGCTTTTCTAGTAGACGTTCTCGCTGGTCGTCCGTCAGACTTTGACTCGTCGTCACCTGCCAGCGCACCTCTACCCGGGTCGATGCTTGGTTGACGTGCTGTCCGCCCGGCCCACCGGCTCTGCTGGCTCGGAAGCTGAGTTCAGCTTCAGGTATGCAAAATGACATCGCAACGGAAGATAAGGTCGATTATGCATGTCGCCCCCATCGCGACTCGCGACAGGGGCAACTTGTGGTTGGTCCGTGCCTCTTACGCCAGTTGCCTCAGAACGTACTGGAGGATGCCACCGTGTTTGTAATACTCGACATCGACCGGTGTGTCGAGTCGCACCAACACGTCGAACTCGGCGGTGAAGCCGTCTTCGCGCGTTGCCGTTACGTGCAGGTTGCAGCTGGGTGTCAGTCCGTCGGCAATGCCGCCGATGTGAAAGATCTCGGAACCGTCCAATCCCAAGGTTTCCGCATTCTCGTTGTCGAGGAACTGAAGCGGAAGCACTCCCATTCCGACCAGGTTGCTCCGATGAATGCGCTCGTAGCTTTGGGTCAGTACGGCTCGAATTCCGAGGAGTCCGGTACCCTTGGCAGCCCAGTCGCGAGAACTGCCGGTCCCATACTCTTTCCCCGCTAATATGAGGAGTGGGGTTGTGGATTCCTCGTACTTCATCGCCGCGTCGTAGATGCTCATCTGTTCGCCTGAAGGCATGTGCAGAGTCCAGTTCCCCTCTTTGCCCTCGACGAGCCTGTTCTTGATCCGGATATTACCGAACGTGCCGCGCATCATCACTTCGTGGTTGCCGCGGCGGGATCCGAAGGTGTTGAAGGCGACACGCTCCACATTCTGGTCAAACAGCCAGCGCTCGGCTGGACTGTTCTTCGGGATTGCGCCTGCCGGCGAGATGTGATCTGTGGTAACAGTATCTCCGAGCCAGGCGAGAACTCGGCCGTTTGCGATATCGGATACCGGAGCAGGTTCTTTGCTCATGCCGCGGAAGAACGGCGGGTCCGCGATGTATGTGGACGAGGAGTCCCAGCCGAACTGGCCACCTTCGGTCGACGAGACGGGAATGCTCTGCCAGGTCTCATCGCCCTCGAAAACCCCCGCATACTCCGTCCTGAACGACTCCGGCGTAAATGCCTTCTCCAGTGTGTCCGCAATCTCCTCCGCACTTGGCCATATGTCCTTGAGGAACACGGCTTTTCCGTTTTTATCGTAACAGAGGGGCTCGGTGGTCAGATCGAGATCCATGCGACCGGCTATCGCGTACGCGACCACTAACATCGGTGAGGCGAGGTAATTAGCCCGCACGAGTGCGTGCACCCGGGCCTCGAAGTTCCTGTTGCCGGAAAGGACGGCTGCTACCACGAGGTCGTTGTCTTCTATTGCACTCGCAATTGGGTCGGCAAGTGGGCCGCTGTTGCCGATGCATGTCGTGCAGCCGTAACCAACGAGGTGGAAACCCAGTGTCTCGAGGTCTCCAAGGAGTCCAGCTGCTTGGAGATAGTTGGTCACCACCTTTGACCCGGGCGCTAGACTCGTTTTCACCCAAGGCTTTCGCTTGAGACCCTTCGCTGCGGCTTTTCGCGCAACCAGTCCTGCCCCGATCATCACCGACGGGTTCGAGGTGTTGGTACAGCTCGTGATCGCCGCTATCACAACCGATCCATCAAACAGCTCGAAGCGCTCTCCATCGTGCTCGAGCTCGACCACCGGCGAAGCCCCGTGCGCGGTCGGACGTGAAGCGTTAGTGGGAACGAGGCTCGGAACCGCGTCCGCAAATGCCGGTTTTGCATCGGCCAAGCGGATACGATCCTGCGGACGACGTGGCCCCGAAATGCACGGCTCGACAGAGCTGATATCCAACTCCACGGTACTGGAGAACACCGGGTCGGGAGAGTCAGGAGTGCGGAAGAGGTCCAACGCCTTCGAGACCGTCTCCACGCGTTCCACCAGCTCAGGCGGCCGCCCGGTGCGTTCCAGATACGTCAGCGTTTCTGCATCCACCGGGAAGAAGCCAATTGTGGCTCCGTATTCAGGGCCCATATTTGCGATCGTGGCTCGGTCCGCGAGGCTCAGGCGGTTCACGCCCGGGCCATAGAACTCGACGAACCTACCAACCACTCCGTGTTCACGGAGCATCTGAACGATCGTGAGCACCAGGTCGGTGGCAGTGGCTCCGGCAGGCAGTTGGCCATCCAAACGCATGCCCACGACCTCGGGCAGTTGCATGAAGTACGGCTGACCGAGCATGACCGCCTCTGCTTCGATGCCGCCGACCCCCCAGCCCACAACGCCCAATCCGTTGATCATGGTTGTGTGCGAGTCGGTGCCGACCACGGTGTCCGGGAAGGCGACGCTTGCACCGTTCCATTCATCGAGCCGCACAACGCTCGCCAGGTATTCGATGTTCACCTGATGGATGATGCCGGTACCTGGCGGCACGACCCGGAAGTTCCGGAACGCCTGCTGTCCCCACCTCAAGAGCGCATAACGCTCTCTGTTGCGATCCATCTCCATCGCGACGTTTTGACGGAATGCATCAGGGGAACCGAAATGGTCGACTTGCACCGAGTGATCGATGACCAGATCGGTCGGTACGAGCGGATTGATCTTGTCGGGATCTCCGCCGAGCTCCACGATCGCGTCGCGCATCGCGGCTAGATCCACCACCGCCGGGACGCCGGTGAAGTCCTGAAGAACTACGCGCCCGGGCATGAACGGAACTTCCTTGCCTTTGTCCGGGTTGGGCTTCCACTCAGCAACGGTGTTTACGTGATCGTCGGTAACGACTCCGTTTCCATGATGGCGGAGTACGTTCTCCAGGAGCACACGAATCGAAAACGGCATTCTGTCCAGGTCCACCATGCCTGACTCAGCTAGCGGTCGAAGCCGGAAGACTGTCGTTTCGCCATTGGAGAGCTGGATCTTGGTACGAGAGCTATACTGGTCGGTCATATCTCTGGCCCAACGACTATCTCGTAAGGGACAGTCGTTCTTGTTGAAATGGTGAGCAACTCTTAGCGACGAAGGTAATAAAGCCAACGGGATGTCTCGTTGGCAATATGGCTTTGCGTTCCGCGCGATTATACTATGTGCGCGAGTCGACCGTTGTGTGGTGAGCTGCCAGCGGCGAAGCTCTATCGCTCTCTACCCGTGTCTACATCGGAGAACCAACATGCCTCAGGCAGTCGTCTCCAGTTCGGAGGCTCTAGATCAGCTGTGCGTCAATACGATACGTCTGTTGTCCGTCGACATGGTCCAGAAGGCGAATTCGGGGCATCCAGGTGCTCCCATGGGGCAGGCGCCTATCGGCTACGTGCTGTGGGCCAAACATCTGCGGCACAATCCAGCCAACCCAAGCTGGCCCGGGCGCGATCGTTTCGTATTGTCCGGCGGTCACGCATCGGCGCTTCTATACAGCCTGCTTCATCTGTTTGGTTACGACCTCTCACTGGACGAGTTGAGGGCGTTCCGCCAGTGGGGTAGCCGCACCCCTGGGCACCCAGAGCGGGGGCATCCCATAGGCGCAGAAACTACCACCGGGCCGCTAGGGCAAGGTGCCGCCAATGCGGTGGGGATGGCGATTGCTCAGGCACATCTAGCGGCCGCGTTCGGCAGGGAAGGGCATTCGCTGTTCGAGCACCGGACCTATTTCTTCGCTGGCGACGGAGATCTGATGGAGGGAGTTTCCCACGAAGCGGCTTCCTTGGCCGGGAATCTCAAGCTTGGGAACTTGATTGGCTTCTATGATGACAACGCCATAACGATTGATGGACCGGCCAGCCTCGCAGTGACAGATGACGCGCAACAACGCTTCGAGTCATACGGGTGGCAGGTGCAGACGGTTGAAGACGGCAACGACCTTCATGCCATCGATGCAGCGATAGAGTCGGCAAAGAGAACCGACAATCCGTCTTTGATCATTGTCCGCACGCAGATCGGCTACGGCAGCCCAAACAAACAGGGTAAGGCGGCAGCCCATGGCGCTCCGCTAGGTGAGGACGAGGTCAAGCTCACCAAGGAGAATCTCGGATGGCCGTATGCCGAACCGTTCACCGTGCCGGACGATACGAGTGCGGTATGGGGTTCGGTGAAGGACCGAGGCATCCAGGCCGAGGCTACCTGGCTGCGCGAATTCGAAGCTTACGCCAAAGCCTATCCCGAGCAGGCGGCGGAGTTCAGCCGACGTCTTAACGGCGAGTTGCCAGAGGATTGGAGAGAGGCGTTGCCGGACTTCTCATCCGAGGCACCGATGGCAACGCGTGGTGCGTCCGGAAAGACGCTCAATGCGATTGCCGGTGTGCTTCCGGAACTGGTGGGTGGGTCGGCCGACCTGGCCGCGTCCAACCTCACGATGATCAAAGACTCGGAGCGCATGAGCGCCGACCGACGTGATGGACGCAACGTGTACTTTGGTGTTCGCGAGCACGCCATGGGCTCGGTGATGAACGGGATGGCGCTCCACGGCGGCGTCCTGCCATACGGCGGCACGTTCCTGGTGTTCTCAGACTACATGCGCCCTGCGATCCGGCTGGCCGCCATGATGGGCCTCCACGTTGTCTACGTGTTTACGCATGACTCGATCGGCCTGGGCGAGGACGGCCCCACACACCAGCCGATAGAGATACTACCGGTCCTGCGCGCCATTCCCAACCTCACTGTCATTCGTCCGGCCGATGCGGTGGAGACGGCCGAGGCGTGGCGGGTCGCGATGGAGCGAAACGGCGGGCCGGTTGCGTTGGTGCTGACGCGCCAGAAGCTCACTCCGCTCGATCGGTCCAAGCTCGACCCGGAGATCATTGGTGTGGCGAAGGGCGCATACGTGCTTGCAGAAGCGGATGGAGTGAAACCGGCGGTTCTGCTGATTGCCACCGGCTCGGAGGTAGCCATCGCGCTCGAAGCCCAGGGGAAGCTGAAAGAAATGGGTGTCGCGGTTCGTGTGGTAAACATGCCCTGCGCGGAGGTCTTTGCGGAGCAAGATGCTTCTTACAGAGATGAGGTGCTCCCGCCGGGAATCCGCGCTCGGGTTGCGATCGAGGCGGCTCACCCGATGTCCTGGTACGAGTGGGTGGGTCTGGATGGTGCAGTCGTTGGGATGGAATCGTTCGGAGCTTCCGCGCCGTACGAACGCCTTTATCAGGAGTTCGGGATCACTGCCGACGCCGTCGTCGCGCGAGTCAAAACACTGCTGAACCGATGAGTCGAAGTCGTCTCGCGGTCGATGGGGGAAAACTGAGGATGAGTGAGCAGCCAAACCATCTAGACGCACAGAAGCTGGATGCGGCGGAGCGGGCCGCGAGCCTGGTCTGTTCGGGAACGACCGTTGGATTGGGCACCGGATCGACGGCCAACCACGCCACCAAAGCGATTGCACGCGACATCGAGAGCGGCAGGATAAGGGATATCCGCGGCATTGCCACATCGAGGCGTACCGAAGATCTCGCGCTCGAACTCGGCATACCGCTCACAACGCTCGAGGAGCACCAGGAGGTAGATATCACGATTGATGGTGCCGATGAGGTCGATTCTTCCGGCGATCTCATCAAGGGCGGCGGTGGTGCGCTGCTCCGCGAGAAGATCGTGGCCGTGGCAACCAAGCGATATGTGATCATAGTTGACGAAACGAAAATGGTAGACCGGTTGGGCGTTGAGTTTCCGCTGCCTGTCGAGGTTGTGACATTCGGGTGGAAGACGCTCGTGGCACCCATACGAGCACTAGGTGCCGAACCGGTGCTGAGGCACGACTCAACGGGCGCCCCATTTCTGACCGCGGCCGGCAACTACATTCTGGACTGCCAATTCGACACCGGCATTGCCAACACCGCGGAAGTCCATCAGGCTCTGAAAAGCCACGCCGGAGTTGTCGAGACGGGGCTGTTTGTAGGGATGAAGCCCGAGGTGATCATAGGTAGGGCGGCCACGCCCGACACCTGATGCCGTTGATCCCGCATGTACCGCCGATGCTCCTAAGTGTGAAGCGGCATTAGCGGCATCTGCCAAAGCCCTCCGTGCCGTGTATGCCGCCGATCCCGCGATTGCGGCCCTCCAGCATCTGCCTCCACTTGACATCGAGTGTCCCAACAGCCACACTCGCCATAACAGACGTGATTGAGCCCAAAGCCAAGGAGTTTCCCGTGATCAACCGGCGCGATTTCCTGAACTCAATGGCGGGTACGGCGGTGATTGCCCAGCCCGTGTTCCGCAACGATGGACTCGAGCGGATTCTTTCGGCATCCGAAAAAGTGAGTGAGAAGACGCCACAGGAAGTAGCCGTAGACGAGGACTTTTGGTTTGCGGTACAACAGGCTTTCATGGTCGACCGCAGCATCGTCAATCTGAACAACGGCGGGGTGTGTCCCAATCCGAAGGTCGTCCACGATGCTCTGGTGCGGTACCTGACCATGGAGAACATGAATCCGGTGCATTACATGTGGCGCGTGCTGGAACCGCAGGTCGAGAGCGTGAGGACGCAGCTCGCGCGGATGTTCGGATGCGACCGAGAGGAGATGGCGATTACTCGCAACGCCAGCGAGGCGCTCGAGAACGCGCAGTTCGGGCTCGATCTCCAACGTGGAGATGAGGTCCTGACTACCGACCAGGACTACGGCCGCATGCTAACGACGTGGGACCAGCGGGTTCGCCGCGATGGTATCACGGTCAAGATGGTCTCATTCCCGACGCCCGCTCCGAGTCTTCAATACCTCGCCGAGATGTTCGAGCAAGCCGTCACGCCCCGGACCAAAGTCCTCCACATGTGTCACGTGACCAATCTCTCTGGCCAGATCTTCCCGGTTGGGGCTATCAGTCGTATGGCACGTAGTCGCGGTATCACGACGATCGTGGATGGTGCTCACGCGTTTGCGCATTTCCCGTTCACGATTGCAGATCTCGAGTGTGACTTCTACGGCACCTCGCTGCACAAATGGCTGTTGGC
>JBDGYW010000189.1:0-9405 GCA_039588935.1 Gemmatimonadota bacterium
GATCCGCGCGCGGGTGTTTCCAATCAATGCGGGTGAGACGCGGAAGATCACGCTCCGCTACACACAAGTTCTGTCGCGTGCCGGCGACGCCTTGCAGTTCCAATATGCCGCGGGCGGCGTCTCTCAAATGAGCGTGCCTATGAGCGAGGGTATTCGAGCTCCAATGCGTGGTGAAACCCAGGCACCGCTGAGCTTCCGGCTCGTAGCTGACAGCGGCGACTTGTTCCGTGACCCCTTCTCGCCAACCCACGAGGTGCGCGTGGTGCGTGACGAAGACGGACGCCTCACCGTACGTCCTGTGGCCGAGCTGCACGGCGATTTCTCTGTCTTCTTGCCGTTTGCGCGGGACGTCGTTGGGATCACGCTCGCGACACACAGCCCTGCTGGCGAAAACGGGTATTTCATGCTCACGCTGTCACCGGGTGAGGCCAGCGGCACTACACTGCCGCGCGATGTAACCGCGGTCGTGGACGTATCGGGTTCAATGTCGGGCGAAAAGCTCGACCAAGCCAAGGCGGCGCTCAGGCAGCTAATCTCATCGCTGGGCGAAAGAGATCGATTCCGTCTCGTTGCATTCAGCAACCGTGTGCACGCTCACCGACGTGACTGGACACGGGCTACCGGTGCCGAGATGCGGAACGCTCGAGAGTGGATCGACGGTCTCTCCGCAGACGGCGGTACCAACATAGAGGGCGCGCTCGCCGAGGCCTTCCGACTCGAATCGCTCGAGGGTCGCATCCCGATGGTGATATTCCTCACCGACGGACTGCCATCAGTGGGCGAGAACAACCCCGAGCGGTTGGCTGCACTAGCCGAAGACGACAGAGGCGATTCACGGGTGTTCGCATTCGGCGTAGGCTACGATGTGAACACCTACCTGCTCGACCGTTTGTCCGACGCAGGCAGGGGTGCGACGCAATACGTGGGCCCGGGAGAGGACGTCGAAGAGGCAATCGGAGGTTTGGCTGCGAAGATTCAACACCCCGTTCTCGCCGACCTGCAGCTGGCAAGGGCTCCGATCGAACTCACTGATGTGTATCCTGAGCGGCTTCCAGATCTGTTCGCCGGGGAGGAACTCGTGATCTTCGGTCGCTACGAGACCCCTGAGCGCGACATCACGGGCAACCTGGTAGTAGCAGGAAGCCGCAACAACAGCACCGAGCGGTATGACGCGGACGTGCGGTTCCTCGAACACACCGACGCGAACGATTTCATTCCCAGGCTATGGGCCTCCCGCAAGCTCGGCTATTTGACACAGTCAGTCAGACTCAATGGTCCCAATGACGAGTTGATCGAGGAGATCCGAGAGACAGCGTTGCGCTACGGCCTGCTGAGCGAATACACGTCGTACCTAGTGCAGGAACCCGAGGAACTCGCTTTCGGTGGCATCCCCGGTAGGGGTGCTCTCCGGATCGGCGGTGTCGCGGCACCTGCTACGCCGGTGGCGGTTTCGGCACGACAGTCGTCAGGAGCTGGAGCGGTCATGGCTGCGGAACAGTCCCGCGTACGGCGTGATGTCAGCACAGCATTCGATCTGGACGAGGCAGACAAGAAAGGCCTGGCGGGCCGCGCTGGAGGTCCCAATGCGCGTCACGTCGCCGGTCGCCTGTTCATTGAGGTCGAAGGCCTGTGGACCGATATGGCACACCGCGATTCGCTGGAAGTGGTCGAGATAGAGCAGTTCAGCGACGCCTATTTCAAGCTACTCGAACGACTTCCGGAGCTAGGGGGCTACGTGAAGGAGTTCGGCGAAGTGTTGGTGGCCGGGGACGAGGTGAGCATAAAGATCGGTGATGGTGGAGAGGATAGGCTGTCTCCGCTGAGAATTGGTCGGCTCGTGAGAGGTTTCAGGGGTAGCTAAAGAGCAGAGATGCAGGGGTGCAGAGGTGCAGGGAAGACGGGCCTCATGCCCTGCCCCTCTGCAGCTTTGCCCCTCTGCCTCGCGTTTTTGCTACATTGGCATTATGACCACCGACTGGGCAACCGTGTACACCGAGACCTATTCCGACCTGGTCCGCTTCTTACACCGCAAGGTGTGGGATGTCGACAGGGCTCAGGATCTGGCACAGGAGGTGTTCGTGAAGGCGCTCGACTCAGACCCGGACAACCCGCGGGCGTGGCTCTTCACTGTTGCGAACAACCTCGCACGCGATGAGGCTCGGGCCGCTGTGAGACAGAAGAAACACTTGGTTTTGATCAAAGGCGAGGCTGAAGCCAGGCAGGAAGCGCCGCCGCAAGCGGCTGAGGAGGCCGAAAGACGCGAGAAGATGGAGTCCGTGCGGAAGGCACTGGAGATGTTGAGTGAGAAGGACCGAACGGTGCTGTTGTTGTGGGATGCGGGTTTCAACTATGACGAAATCGCCGAACAAACCAGACTCTCAAAAGGTGCAATCGGGACAACGCTAGCCCGGGCTCGCACCAGATTGGTTGAGGCGCACGGGCGATTGGAGGGAAAAGATGCCGCATCTGGATGATGGAACACTGCATGCGTATTTGGACGATGCGCTTCCGTTAGAAGTCGGCCCGGAGTCAAAGGTCCCGAGGGGTAGAGGTGCAGAGCCTCATCACTCGGACGAACGGAGCACACAGCAGACTCGGAAGGATGTCGATCAGCATCTGAACGAATGTGCCGAGTGTCGAGCCGCGCTCGAGGACGCGCGGCGGGTAAAGAACGCGGCTGCGAGTATTCTCTCATCGGCTGAACCGGCGAACGTCACGATGCCTTCGTTTGATGAACTCAAAGCCCGGGCCGAGGCGGCCGGTCACATTTCAGAGAAGCAGGCGAACGGCGGCGCAAAGGTGCAGCAGCGTAGACTTCGCCAGATGAGATCGCTCGCCTGGGCTGCGACCGTGGCTCTGGCCGCGGCAGTGGGTTGGTACGCGAGATCAGCGGTTCTGTCTTCAGGACAGGATCAATCTGTTTCGGAGGACGAGACGGCCGGCCGGTTAACGCTTCAGGTACCCCGAACGGAAAGCGTCGCCACGGAAGCTGATATCGGCCGACAGCCACAACGGCTCATCAGGGGTGAACCAGAGGAAGAAACTGTCTCAGGTGCGGAGACGATGGAGGGAGCAACGCGTGCACTGACGGAACAGCAGATGGTGGCAATTGGAGGAGTGCGTATCTCGCCTGACAGAGCAGCCGATACAACCACCGAGCGGATAACAGAGCCGGCTGAGTCTGCGGGTGCACCGGAACGACCAAAGGGGAGCCAGGACACAGTCGACCTCTCCAACCTCGTAAGAGTTGACTCAGGAGACCGATTCGCAAGAGCCGTCAGCCAACCTGAAGAGCGCCTCAGAGAAGAGTCGCCGCAGGCAAGGAGGGCCGCCGTAGCGGGTGCTGCCCCCGCGCCGCTCATGGCCCAGGTAGCGGGCGGTCGCGGAGGAGGAGCTGAGCTAGAATGGATGCCTGTCGACGAAGCGACGGCGGCAGCGATTCTCCAAGAACCGATTCCGACAATCGAGGGACTTTCGGTGATTGGATATGCCACTTCATGGCTCTCCGGCCAACAGGCTGTGAAAATCCAACAAGCGCTCGACTCGGGAAACCTCGTTGACCTCATCGTCATTTCAGGAGACTTCGAGGACCGAGCCGACGCAGACAAGAAGCGTGTCGTTCCGGCAGACGCATTGGTCGAGGCAGACACCGACTCGGTCAAGAGCCATGTCGTGCTGCGCGGCAACCTGAGTATTCGTATCTCGGCACACGTGTCCACTGATTCACTCAGGGTATTGGGGGCAAAGATCCCGCATCGCTGATTCAGCGATGTCGGCGGGTGGGCAGAGTCTGGGGCCTTGGATTGCACCGTGCCAGAGGCCGCCGAATTGGACCTGGACGGTGCCTATTCTCCTTTCGACTGCCACCCTCAAAACGCCCTAGCGGCTAGTTGCAGACAGGCGTATCTTCACCCCGGAGCAAGCTCGTATTGCATGATACAACAGCCTCTTCAGTAACAAAAAGGAACCGGCTTGACTACTCCAGACGGCAGTGAAGGACCCGACGAGGTTCTGGTCGTAATCCACGATGAGGGACCGAGGACTGCGATCGAGAAGTTCTTGCTGGAAAGTGGATACGCTGTCGAGGTCGCCGACGAGGGGTCGGACGCATTGTCGGTTCTGTATGAACACCAACCCGGCATCGCTCTCGTCGACATTGACCTACCTCATATGAATGGTGCCGAACTGGTTACAAAGGCGCTCGCGGCCGATCCCGACCTGGCGATCGTTGTGATAACTGAGGAAGGTGACGCAACGAACGCGGCGATTTGTTTGCAGCGTGGGGCTCTCGACTACCTGACAAAACCGGTCGATTTGGAACGCTTGCGCTCCAGCATCGAACGTGCTGTGCGGCATCGGAGCACCGAGCTCCAATCGCAGGAAATCTCCGCCTGGCTGAAACACGAGCTTGTGGAGAGAACACAGGAACTGGAGCGGCAGCGCCAGAAGCTCGAGCAAGTGAACGTCGCAACTCTCGAGGCCTTGCTCAACGCACTCGAAGCGAAGTACCCTGATTTCGTGGGCCACTCGGTGCGCGTCGCAGATCTTTCTGCCACAATCGCCGACGAACTCGGGCTTTCCGATGACGAGATAGAAGCAGTCAGAGCCGCCGGCCGCCTGCACGATATCGGCAGGGTGGGGATCAGAGATTCTGTTTTGAGCAAGAAGGGACCGTTGACTCCCATGGAGCAGGATCATGTGAAGGAGCAGGTTGTGATCGGCTTCCAGATCCTCTCGCCACTGGAACACCTTGGGGCTGTTAGAGAGTACGTGAAGAGCCATCACGAACACTGGGACGGCAGCGGCTACCCGGAAGGTTTGAAGGGTGAAGAGATTCCTCTCGGGGCGAGAATACTCTGTGCAGCTGAAATATTCGATGCAATCACGACCACGCGTCCGTACCAGGCGCCGATGAGTTCGGAGCGCGCGATGGAGCTGATGTACAGACTCGCAGGAGAAACTCTGGATCGGAGAGTTGTGGACGCCCTGGCGCAAACGGTCAAACGACACCGAACACTCATCTACGTGAACGAAAGCCCAGTGCCCCACTTGGACGAGATCACCGGCGAAGACCAGTAATCGTCGCCCCTTGCGGCATCCCTGTCGGCGACCCTACTTGTTCACCACTCATGCCCCAAACATTAGTCGTGCTGGCCGCCGGGCTTTCGACCCGCTACGGCGGCAACAAACAGTTGGCGTCAGTCGGCCCGAACGATGAAGTGTTGCTCGACTACGCCGTGTACGACGCAATGCGGGCGGGATTCACCAATGTGACTTTTGTGATCCGCCGGGAACTCGAGCAGGAGTTCCGCATGCATGTTACGCGGCGGTTCGGCCGGCGCGTACAGATCACGTTCGCGTACCAGGAATTGAAAGACCTGCCCGAGGGAATCGAACTGCCCGTTGGTCGCGTTAAACCTTGGGGTACTGCTCACGCAATTCTGGCCGCTCGGGCCATCGTCACCGGACCGTTCGTTGTGATAAACGCTGACGACTTCTACGGCGCGGCGGCGTATTCTCTGTTGTCTGAATTCCTCGAGCGAACACAAGCGTCCGGCACTCCCGAATTCGGGATGACCGGGTACATTCTGCACGAGACTTTTTCACCATTCGGGGGAGTCTCACGCGGTATCTGCGAGTGCGATAACCGAGGATTCCTCGAGCGAATCGTGGAAGTGAAGAACATCGTGAACAACGACGGGGAGATCGCGGGCGTCACAGTGAGTGGCGATGGATGCACACTCCAGGGTGACGAAACCGTATCAATGAACATCTGGGCGCTCACTCCCGATGTCTTCCCGATCTTGGAGAGACAATTTGTTGGTTTCCTGAGCGAGTACCGAGAAGATCCCGACGCCGAATTCCTGATCAGCAGTGCGCTGAACGAACAGATTGCGTCAGACGTATCACAGTTGCGGGTGCTCACCACACGCGACCGTTGGTTCGGCATGACATTTCAAGCAGACAGACAGAACGTCGCCCGTCAAATCATGACGCTCGTTGAGCAGGGCGTGTATCCGGATGACCTAACCTCCTGGTTTCAGGAGAACAGATGAGACCGAATCGATGCAACTGACCGGAATCGACTGGACCGTAATCGCGTTGTACGGAGCAGTGGTCCTTGTTGTCGGCGTTATGTTCGCGCGCAGAGCCGGCAAGGGTACTCACGAGTTCTTTCTCTCCGGGCGCAAGCTACCGTGGTGGGCGCTCGGCACATCGATGGTGGCGACGACATTCTCGACGGATACACCAAACCTCGTCACCGATCTCGTGCGTACCGGCGGCGTGAGCCAGAACTGGCTATGGTGGGCGTTTCTGATCACCGCAATGTGTACAGCGTTCTTCTATGCTAAACTATGGCGACGTTCAGGTGTGTTCACCGACGTTGGGTTTTACGAACTTCGCTATTCCGGAAGGCCCGCGGCATTCTTGAGAGGATTCCGGGCGATCTACCTTGGCATCTTCTTCAATGTGATGATCATGGCCACCGTCACACTGGCGGCCATAAAGATCGGTGGCGTCCTGCTCGGTATCGACAAATACACGACGATCCTGATTGCCGGAACGGTCACGGTCATATATTCGGCCACCTCGGGCCTCTGGGGCGTGGTCGTAACCGACATGCTGCTGTTTGTAATCGCGATGATCGGGTCGATATCTGCCGCGCACTACGCCCTCGCGTTGCCGGAGGTGGGAGGGTTCGCCGGCTTGATCTCCCACCCGGCATTAGAAGGGAAGCTGTCGATGCTTCCCGATTTTTCGGATTGGAGGACCGCGGCCACAGTCCTGATCATCCCGATTGCCGTGCAGTGGTGGAGCACGTGGTACCCAGGTGCCGAACCGGGCGGCGGTGGTTACGTCGCACAACGGATTCTTGCGGCGCGCAGTGAAAAGGAATCGGTTGGTGCAACCTTGCTGTTCAATATCGCCCACTACGCCCTGCGGCCGTGGCCGTGGATCATCGTGGCCTTGGCGTCGATGATCGTGTATCCGAGCCTGGGGTCAATCGTTGAGCGGTTCCCGCACCTGGATCCGTCAATCGTGCGGCATGACCTCGCGTATCCAGCAATGTTGGTGTTCCTGCCGCATGGACTCCTGGGACTCGTTGTCGCTTCACTCGCCGCGGCTTACATGTCCACGATCAGTACACAGTTGAATTGGGGTTCATCGTACATCGTGGATGACGTGTACAGGCGATTCATCGCCCCGGATAAGGACGAACACCACTACGTCACCGTGGGTCGGCTCTCGACGATCCTGCTGATCATTCTGGCGAGCGTGATCTCGCTGTGGCTCGAAAACGCCTATCAGGCATTTCAAATCCTCCTGCAGATCGGCGCCGGTACCGGTTTGATTTTCCTCCTGCGTTGGTTCTGGTGGCGGATCAACGCCTGGAGTGAAATATCGGCGATGATCATCTCGTTCTTCGTCGCCGTTTATTTCCAGTTCATACACGAGGCTCTAGGGCTCCCCGCGCTCCACCCATCCGTCATGCTGATATCGGGCATCGCCGTGACCACGGTTGTCTGGTTGATCGTGACGGCCCTGACCTCGCCCACGGACCGTGCAACCCTTCAAGCTTTCTATGACAGGATCCATCCATTCGGCCGAGGGTGGAGCAAGGTCGTCGAGACCAAGCCAAGGGATCGCGATGAGAGCCTCTCGGCCGCGCTGTTGTGTTGGTTCCTTGGCTGCGTGGTGGTTTACGGAAGCCTGTTTGGAACGGGGTACTTCATCTACGGTAGCCCACTCGGTGGAGCAGGATGCACGTTACTGGTCGGGTTGGCCGCTGGGGGACTATTCAGGGCGTTGCCGAGGGTTGGGTTTAAGTAAACGGCGGCAAGTAACGCAGAGGTGCAGAGTGGGCAGCAAAAGCATGGGCGGCATGGGCGGCATGGGCGGCATGGGCGGCATCCGAGTTCGAACATGCGACTTCCGATGAGCAACTGCCAACTCTGACGTTACGCACTCGGATGTTGGATTTCGGATGTTGGAAGTTCCCTCACCGTCGCCCCCCCGCCTGGACGTGCCACAAATAACAAGTCCTTTAGGTCACCGGTGAGTTTGCGGCCCGAGTAGTACTGCTTTTCGAGCGCCCTTCTCACGCCACTCACCGTAGCCGTAGTACACAGGGCGATGACGCAGCCGCCGAAGCCCGCTCCAGTGAGGCGAGCGCCCTTCGCCCCTGCTCCGGTGGTGATCGCAGTCAACTCATTGAGTTCCGGACCACTCACCTCGAAATCATCACGGAGACTCCTATGTGACTCTGACATCACGCGTCCGAAAGTCTCGGCGTCGGACTCACGCATTGCCCGCTCTGCTCGCAATACTCGGACGGCCTCAGAGACCACATGCATGAATCTCCTACCGAGTGTTTCGGGAAGTGCCACCTGGGCTGCAACCAGAATTTCCTCTACAGGTACTCTCGCCAATAGCTGAGAATAGGAGTCCACTTCATCCATCAACGCGAGTTCACCGATCACTGACGTAAACGCTTCCCTGCACTCCCGCGTACGCTTGTTGTACGCGTCGCGAGCCGCTCCAGACTTCTTGGCCTCGACCATGCTGTTGGCGACCACGAAGCGCCAATCATCCGGCACTGCAGCGGTCTTGAGGCGGATCGGATCGAACTTGATTCTGGTGGCGGTTCCTTCTTTCGCACCCAAGCAAATTGCCTGATCCATCCCGCCACCCTCTGTGCCGACGTACCGCTCCGCCCTGGCCAGCAGTTCCATCAGCTTGCGTCGCTCCATAGCCATGCCACTCGCTTCAATCAGAGCAACGGCCGTAGCAACCAAGAGAGCCGAGGACGAACTGAGGCCTGCTGCGACGGGAATGTCGGATTGAATCACAGCGTCAATTCCGCGCAGCTCCAGAAAGTGCGCCAACAGCTCCTGCACCGCGGCCTTCACGTAGTTGCCCCACTCACCATCCGCATAATGCTCGATCGAGGACGATATGGTGAACTCGAGAGGTGGATAACGCGCATCCGCATTGAACACGCGGATCCGCTTGTCGGTCGTGGTACGAAACAACATCGTGACCCGCCGGTTGAGCGCCATCGGAAAGACCGGAAGTCCGTTGTAGTCGATGTGGTCACCGATGAGATTGATGCGGCCCGGGGCTTCGACGATGTACGTGGGCTCCGCGGGCGCGTACTGCTCCTTAAAAGCTTGTCTGAGTTCTTCCACCTGGTTCCCCATTCCGATTTCCCGGTGACGCGCGCAGAAGAGAGAGTTACTGCTTGGGCCATGGGAACGCCAGGTGGGAGGAAGAGCGGGAGGGGCGGGAGAAGTGGGAAGGAACTGGAGCATCCAATATCCAAGAATGAACTTCCAACATCGAAGTAGTGCCTTGCACGTTCGAAGTCGGATGTTGGATGTTGGAGGTTCACCGGTCATCATT
>JBDGYW010000190.1:0-9383 GCA_039588935.1 Gemmatimonadota bacterium
GAGCTACTCGCTCGCGGACAGGGTGATCAACGAGGCGTCCCTCATTCTCGGCGACGGCACCCTGACAATCGGGGGGGACAAGAAGCAAATCAACAAGACCCCTCCAGACGTGGTCGATGCCGATGAGATCATGATGTCGACGCGGACCTTCAAATCGGCATCCTTCGATCTCAGCGAGAATGTAACGATCACAATTACGTGGACCATCACGGTCGCGACGGCGTAACGGAGAATCTGCCATGCCCACTTTCACGGACTTCCTGAACCTGACACTGCCCGAGCTCGGCGAGTTCGTGGACAGCTGGAACGAGCCAAATAACCAGAACTTCGAGGCCATCGACGACTGGACAGATGAGCTCCATGCGAACCTGGTTGGCACCGGGACGGGATCGACGTGGGCGGCCCTGCGAGGAACAGAGAATAATCTCGCCGACAGGCTCGCTGTCTCCATCAATCCAGATGGAACCGTAAACATCTCCGGCTCCCAGGACATCCTGGACATGTCGACCTCCGCGTACAAGGGGACATTCAGCGGACCGTCAGAGCGTCTTGACGATGCAGACCGAGAAATCTTCGAGGCCGGCTCCCCGATCCCAGATGCACGGTTCACGCCCATCGTTCCGGCCGGTCCGTCGGCGGGCTTTCCTCACGCCGAGCTCGACGACGGCATCGCCATCCGCTGTGCGGACTATGGTGCAGATGCCGCCGAGGCTCTCTCGTCCCCCCATGTGCCATGGGCACCAGGGCTGGTTACCGGAGGGGCGGACCCGATCATTACCGGTTCCGGTACCGAGGGGCAGGTTGAGATAAACGCTGCCACGACACCAGCGCTCTTCAACATCGACGGATACATCTTCCGCCTGCGAGAGAACATCCTGTTCGACTACGCGCTCATCAGCCCGAGCAACCTCGACTACGTGTGGATCTACGTCGAGCGGAAGGCCGTCAACTACAACGATGCCAACTTCAAGTACAGCGATCCAGGCGGGACGCCCGCCGCGAAAGACCTGCGGAAGCGGAAGTCTGGTGCCAACGGCACCACATCGGGGTCAACCTTCTCGGTCGGGTCTGGGACATTCGACACGGAACCCTTCAAGGCCAAAGAGGGCGACATCCTGCGCATCACTTCTGGCGGCGCCGCCGGCGACTACGTGATCAATGCGCTCGACGGATCGACTCCGAACACCAAGCTCACCATCAAGGGCACGTTCAAGGCAGACCTCGGCCCAGCGGTTCCCTACGAAGTCTTCGACCCCTACATGCCGAACATTGGCGCGGTGGTTTCGAGTGGAACCCCAAGCGACCCAACCAGCCCGCCGGACTTCGAGGAAGGGCGCGTCTACATCGGTCGTGTCCGGCACCAGGGCAGCGGCTCCCCCGACGAGCGTGTTTCGTTCACCCGCGGTGGTGTCCACGACTCTGGGTGGCTATCCATCACGGATATCTCGACGGACTTCCCGCTCGACGTCGACCACAACCTCGGCGCTGTTCCGAGCAGCATGGATATCTGGGTTCGAGCGAACTCCACAACAAGGGCGTTCCGGCCCATGGTTCGCAGGCAGATAGTTGCGGACTTTGACGAGGGCGATGGCACCGTGGATCCAGGGGACGCCAAGAAAACGACCTTCCTGGTTCCGTCCCTCTATGCTCACTCAAGCGAGGTCCAGGTGACTCTCGCAGTTCTGAACGTTTCGCCGGACGTCAGTGGAGAGGACGTCGCTGCCCTGTTCACCGACGCAGGAGGTACCGACCAGACGACTGGACAAATTCGCATCGTCTCGAGGAGGTAGCTCATGTCAGTTACGGTAACAGCCAAAAAAACTGTGGGCTTCCGGTCTCCCTACACGGGGAAGACCTTCCAGGAGCTCGCCGAGCTGATCTACGGACGAGATGGGTATCTCTCCGGAGGGTCCACCTCCGACAACGGCTCCGTGATCACCGTGCTGCCGGCGAAGCTGGTGAGCCGCGGTATCGTTGGCGAGTCGCTCGAGAATGTCGTGGGGCTCGCAGTACCAACCCTGCCAGAGCCCTGGTTCCTCATCGGTTCGATTCCCGATGACGATCCAGACTCAGGGATCATCTTCTCGGTCACAGCGGATCTGGTCACAGCCTCGACCGGGGTGATCGTTGCGTTCAAGGCAGGTGGGGCCTGGCAGAACCCCCTGGCGGTGAGCGTCGACGCGGCCTTTCAACGGGCAGCGGAGGACGGGGCCGAGAGCATCCCTTTCCCCACCCCGGTCGTTTCTGCCGGCGACGTTACTGGAGTGATCCAGAGCCGAGGCAGGGTTGTTGACCCTGACGGAGTTCGGAAGCTGCTCTCACGGGCTTCCGGGTCTTCCCTCGAATCACTGAACGAGACATTCCCCCCTGGGCACACTGGAGGAGCCAGGGAAGACGTCGTCGTTCTGCGCCAGATTGAGCCACACACGTCTGCCGTGGAATACCTCATTGGGCCCACGGACGATGTCACTGGACAGCAGATCCTTCTCGAGACAGGGACTCGCCCCGGCGTCTTTGCCAAAAGAGGCGGCGACGAGGCAACTGAACGATGGGTCTCCTGGGGAGAGGGGTCCGCCCTCAAGATCAAAGGCGGATTTGGCGGCGCTGGTTTCGCAGAGGCAACGCTCCTCACCGGAAGCAGCACTATCGGGAACGTGTGGCTTGCCGGCCAGCGAGCCTCCGACAGTGCGATCCTAGTGGTCTACACTGACGGCGACGCCGTTAGGCTCGCGAGCTTCAACGCCTCGACGGGTGCGCTGATCGATGCGGCAGTCACTATCGACACCGAGTCTGGCAACTGCAACAACGTTCGAGCCGAGCTCGACCAGCTCGAAAAACTCCACGTCGTATACGAGCACGACGAGGGGTCGGAGCAGCAGGTCTACTACACGAAGGTCGTGACCGCGACGGCAAGCTTCGGAACTGCCGATGTGACGCCCAAGATCGTCACGTCGGACGGGCTCACCTCCAGCCTCGACGACCGCAGGCCGGACATCGCCCTCGACAGGAGCGGCAACGCTCATGTCGTGTTCAACTCGGGCACTCCAGTAGCCTTCAGAGGAAACTTCGTCTACGCGACCATCGACCAGAACGGTGACGTCACAAGTCGAAGAACTTACCTTACGGCCTCGGAAGTTGGGCGCCAAGACAACAACTGGACGCCAGGGGTCGGATTCACATCCCAGGCGGGCGGAGATGTTGAGACCTGCCGGGTCATGGTCACGCCACACGATGAAGTCTACGCCGTTGCGGTGGCTTCCTCGGACGGTGGCGGCAACAACGAGCTGCTTCTGTTCAACCCGGACTTCGAGGAGCGCTTGGGGTTCCCACTTGTCAACGTCATGGACGAGAACGGGAACACCGGAATTCAGAACGGCGTGGTCCAGGGCGCCGACATCTCGTCGAACGAGCTCGGTCAGATTCTAATCATCGCGTCCAGTGTCGATGTCGACGAACACTACATCGATCGCATTACCCTCGACACGGCATACGCTCCGTTCGGAGAGGTTACCCAGCTCAACTCTGCACTGGACGGCGGCAACGTTGGAAGCGAGCTCGTCAGCACACCAAGGAACGGGGTGAACTCGGACGAGGGGGATATCGTTCTTCGTCGAGGCGGGTTGGGAGAGATGCTCGTCTGCCGGCGGATGAACAACACCAATGTCAACGAGGTTCAAGACTACGGCGTCAACGTATTTTCCAGACGCCCTACGCCTCACCCAAAAGATGTCTACCTGAGCAAGATTGTCGTTCCCAAGGTCGTCAGCGCCGGCGATCCCACGCCCGAAGAAGACCTCGGCCTATTCAACACTCGCCTGAAGAGGATGAACTACCCGTTCCTTGTCGGGGACGGGGGAGAGTACCAGGGCTACAGGTCGCTTGTGCGGGCAGTTCAAGCAGCCAACCAGGCCGGCGGCGGCACCGTCATAGTTCGCCCTGGCGACTACAGGAACCACAGTGGGTTCGGGACTTCCGGCTTCACGCTCTACTCTGGAGTTAGTCTCATCGGCGAGGCCAAGGTCTCGCTCTCTGGCTTCACGATCAACCTCGGCGAGGTGGGTGGGCACAGTGGAGGCATTACCGGCGGCAACCTGTGGGAGAGGTCCGGGGCTCCGATCATCTTCCGTCCGAGGCCGGGCGATCTCATGGAGCTCACGTCTGGATTCCATAGGGTCCTGAGAGAGCTTCCGCCGAACGCCACCCACGGAAACAGGGCACTGCTCTCGAACGCTGCTGACGGAACGGCGCCGTCTGGCTCCGTGATCAATGTTTTCCCTGCGGGTATCCGGCTCGAGAACATCGCCTTTTCAGACTTGGATACAGCCTCAGCTGTTCTCGTCATCTGGAAGAGCGACCAACTCGTAATCAAGAACGTCTCGTTCCATGGGCGCTGGAACAATGCGGCTGCCACCTCGGGGATCATGGCCTGCAACACGGCTCGATCACCGCTGCTCGAGGGGCTCGACTTTGTCGACCTCGAGAGAACAGCCGCGGGCGAGACGGCGATCACATTCAACACCTGCATACACCCAGTTGTTCGGGGGTGCATGGCAGACCCCTCGCATGTCCATGTCGTCCGAATGGACCAGACGAACGAGAACCCGAGCATCTCCAACTGCCCGGGCATGCGGGTGGAGCCGGAGACGGCCGCCAGGACGACGCCGCTCTTCCTTGGTGGCGCCGGCGGCGCCGACGCGTCGAACCTGGCCAGTGGCCAGAACGTCGTCACCACGGTCGGCCAGGTCGTCAAGACCGAGCCGGGCATGGGAGGGATGTACTTCCAGGACGAGAACACGCGCGCCGGCGGAACGCCGAACATCCCGTTCTCCGATTCTGGCACCGACGGGGACGAGCTTCCCGCAGGGGCAAACTCCGTTCTGCACGGAATCCACTCGAACCGCGACGACATCGACCAGAACGCCACGGACATCGGCGACAACGCGACTGACATCGCGACCGAGATCACCAACCGCACAAACGCGGACACGGCCCTTCAGACGCAGATGGAGGAGTACGGCGAGTTCCACGACGCCGCCGGCGTCCTCGAAGGACTTGCCCCTTCGGCCGGCACGGGCACCCAGCTGGACTTTGCTCTCGGCAAAGGTGTAGCGCAGGGGAAGTACTTCAGCGTTGCTGCTGGCTCGGAGACTGCCGCGACCTCGGCCAACACAACGTACTTCTACTACTTCGACGGCGACGGGAACATCCTGAAGACGACCGGCTCGCCCTACCAGTTTGCGCCAATTTTCACCGACAAGTGCTACATCGCAGAGGCGCGCACCAACGGGACGAACAACGGCTTCACCTACGTGACGGACTACCGGCGCCTCATCAATGCCGGCAACCTGAAGACCCCGATCATCGTCGCAGACCCAGACACGCAGGCCACGCTGGCGAACTTCTTCTCGTTGCACGCTGCGGTGAACTGGCTCTCTGACGTAGTGAACCGAGACCGAAACCCCCGCTGCGAGATCATCATCACCGAGCTGCTGGACTACACCAATGGCGAGGCATCGATCAACCCTGCACCTCACCCAACCTCAGGCTTTGGTCACCTGACAATTCGCGGGGAGGGAGCGAACGCGGGAATCCTCTGGGGTCAGAACACGCCGGTCTTCAACTCGACGAGCGGTTCTGGGGCACCGGCGCTCGGTGATGCGGAGATGACCACCCTCCGAATCAGCAACCTGATCATAAAGCCCTCTGGCGGACACGGTGAGATGTCAGCGTGGGCTATCGTGCTGACCACTGGTTGGATTGGTCGATGCACCATCGACAACATCAAGCTCATCCACAACGCCACTGACTCTGTCTTCCGCGGCCTTATCCAATGGAACAAGGACGCCGACCACCTGCTTATTGCCGACAACTACATCGAAGGTCACCACCTCGAGGCCATTGATATTAACGGCACCCAGGTCAACAGGATGGAGATCCTGCGAAACAGATGTCTCTACGAGGACACCTCTGCCGGCGGCAATTATGCGATCAGCATCTCCAGCACAGGCATTAAAGACAGCCTGTGGATCGTAGGCAACATGATCGAGCCGGGGCCGACGAACAGTCATCCCCCCGAGGGTGGCATCACCGTCTCCGTCAACCCAGTCAACCCGAACATCGCTGGCGGCCTCTTCATCATGGACAACCTCATCGACTTTGGTGACGGTGTCCAGACTGAGAGCAACGCCATCTTTGTTACAGAGGCCAACGCCGGAGAGGGCGTCTCCGTAGTCATATCGGGGAATGCCATCTACGGAAAGTGGGACACAGGCATCGAAATCGCTGGCACCGTGTCCGACATTCCGCGGTGTCGAATCATCAACAACTACGTGGAAGCGGAGGCAGCCAGTTTCTTTGACGCCTGCATTCATGTTGGACAGGACCACACGGTTGTCGCGAACAACGTCTGCCATCTGGTCAGTACAGAGTCGGTCTCCAATGGGTCCGGAATTCTGATCGAGGCGCACAAGGTCGCATGTGTTGGAAACACGGTCCGCGCCGACAATGACGCCCGGTCTGGAATTGGCGTCGACGAGTTCGGCGGAACGGGCGGATACGACCATATCACCATTACGGGGAATTCGATCGAAGGCTCTTTCAGCCAGGCCGCCATCTGGATCTTCATGAACGCCACCGGCAACCACATTTCGGTTACTGGCAACTCCATTCATGCGGTGGGCGGCTTTGGGATCAGGGCGCAGGGTTGCACCTACTTCACGCTTTGCGGAAACACAATCGAGTGCGATGCGGGCACTGGCATCTCCATTGAGAACACCTGCGCTCGCTACGTGATCTCAGGCAACGTCGTCATTTGCACCTCAACGAGCTCTGTCAAGGCCCTGGACATCAACGCATGGTACGGAGTGATTACTGGTAACTTCTTCCAGCATCTAACACCAACCGTTACCACCGATGGGACCGTCGTGGACATCAACGGCGGCGTCCAGGACATTGTTTTCACCGGCAACGTCGTTCGCGCGAGAGAGGCTGCCGACTACGGAGATTCGGACCCCGGCTCGCGATGCCTTACGCTTGAAGCGAACGATTGCGTTGTCACGGGGAACCACTTCTACAACAGAGGAACTCATAACAACAAGGCAACCATCAAGGTCCAGGCTGGTAGCCACGCCATTCTGGGCAACGTGATCAGAAACAATGCCGCCGGCGCCGTTCACATCTGGGACAACGCCAGTACTGCCGAATGGGGCACTGCCGGCGGCGCCGATCCTGGAGCCAACGAGATAGCGACATAACGATGAGCACAAGAATCAAATCGACCGCACTGCCTATCCCCACGCTTTCGGAGTCTGACATTCGGGAGGCAAAAAGCGCTCTGATGGCGACCGGCCCAAACGGGTCCCCCCTTCCCAGAGATCCGAGGGCAGAGAGGATCGTTAGAGAGGCAGAGGCACGTCAGAGGGGCCAGCTGCCTTCTCGACCACGGAGACGTCGTCGCTAATGTCTGACGTCGCCCCCATCCGTCCGCCGACTGAGGTCGAGCTCTCCGATGACCAGCGCGCTGGAATCGAAGAAGCGAACAGCTGGGTCTCGAGCTCGATGGCAGTGTTGGGCGAGGCCTACCTCGAGCACGAGGAGGCAAGGCTTGCCTACGAGCTCGCCGAGAAGAAGCTTCGCTCTTGTGCGGCCACGGCCCGCCAGGCCGAGAAGCAGCGCGCCCAGGTGGTCAAGACGATCGCCTCGATGCTGCCGCTCGAGCAAGGTGAGTGGGTGTACGATGGTCAGGGCAAGATGGTGAGGAAGGACAAGCCCAATGGTTAGCAGACACAGCCGCGGAGAAACGGTCCGCCTCTACCTCGACATCGTCTCCGCCGGCGCCGGCGTTCTCTCCCAGACGCCGACCTTTGCGATCAAGCGCGTCCTCGATGGGATGTGGTTCCAGGCCTCGGACGGCACCTGGCAGCCGACCATCGTGGAGAACTCCACGACCCAGACGAGCTCGAGCACGCTGCCGGGCCGGTATCATCTTGACTTCGATCAGTCTCTCGATGTCCTCAAGGGGTCGACGGAGTACATCGTAAAGAAGAGCAACGCGGGCACCCCCCTGGTCCTCGAGTACGAGGACCTCGCCTTCGGACCGCTGGCCGGCGCGGCCGCCCTCGAGCTTTGCTCGGTCCAGGGGACTGTCTTCGATCCCCAGGGCAACCCATCCAAGAACGTTCTCGTTCGGGCCACGCTCGTCCCGGTGTTCAAGGACGGCCAGGGACGCTCGGTGGAGTCGGACCGGGTCGTGGCCACCTATACCAATGAGCTCGGTGACTTCGATCTCTCGCTGGTCCGAAACGGGACCTTCCGACTAGAAATCACGGCGATAGGATACGACCGGAAGGTCTGCATCCCGGACCAGAGTTCCGTACTGTTTACGGACCTGTAGCACCCTGGTACCCTAGCTGTGTGACCTTCGAACACGGCGTAGCACTACTGCGGGAGTTTGGCTTCCCGGTCTTTGTTGCCGTGTGGTTCATGTGGCGCCTCGAGAAGCGGATTGACCGTCTCTTTGAACTGATGACCTCGCATATGCAGGCGACAGCTCTGCTCGCGAAGTCGGTTGACTATCATATCGATTCAACCCGCGCCACCGGCGCACAGCCAGCGCTGACGAACGGAGACGACCCATGAGCCCAAGTATGATTTCTTTCGTCGCCTGGGGCGTTGTGATGGTGGTGGTTCTTGTGGGAATGGTTTTCGCAACCAAGCGAAGCAAGGGTGTTCAGGATGAGACTGAGGACATCGCATCCAAAGCTCTTCCGCAAATCGGAGGCATCGCCGAAAAGAAACACGAGCAACGCTTCGGTCGCGCACCAACAAACGCGCCAGGGTCCACAGGTTCCTGGTACCCCGAAGTGAAGAAGAAGGTCGCAAAGGGAAGCGCTAGATGACGTGGTTGCTGCCTACTATGCACTCGCCGGGGGAGCTGTTCTCCTCTGGGTTCCAATCCTTCTGAGGTTCTACAAGAACTGGGCCGCACGGCACAATCCCATCAGTCTGGCGATCTGTGCGGCGGTGATCTTGCTCATGTGGCTTGCCGTGGCCGGAATCTGGGCCATCACGGGAGACGTGCGCGTCGAGGTGGTAACATTCGCTTCGACGGCGATCTCGGGCGCGGTTGCGCTCTACGCCAACTTCACGTTCTACTGGGCAAAGAAGAAATTCGACGAGGATAGGGACTAGGCCATGGCGGGAGCAGCAGCAGTTTGCAATGTGACGGGAACCATCTGTGGGGTCGACGGCTCCGCGAAGGAGGGCTCCCAGGTCCGCGCGACGATCAAGTCGACGCAGCAGGACCAGGGTGGGCAGGTTGCAGGCGGCGCCGGCGTAACCTCTGAGATCGTATCCGCAATCAGCCAGGCAGACGGAACGTTCAG
>JBDGYW010000191.1:0-9366 GCA_039588935.1 Gemmatimonadota bacterium
CCTGCCGCATGTCGTCCACCCAGTCGGGGTGGGCGAATCCTGCAAACCGAACGAGTGCCTCCCCCTCACCTCCGTTTCCTATGATGCCCACACGTATTCGGTCACCAGGTGGCCGAGAGATGGCTTCGGGGATTACCGCCGGGCCCTCGGTCACGCCCAGCTCGGCCAGAATCTCCCGCTTCTTGAGGTCATTCGCCGCCTTCTTCTTCAGGAAGTTCAGGAGGAAGACGCCGAGAATGGGAATGGACACGAGGGTCTTGAGAAGCCCGCGACGGCCGATTGTGGCCTCACTGCTTGGCGCCGGCTGCTCGGTGTCGTTCTTCACGTTTTCATCGCTCATTGTACTGCCCCCTCTGGCTCGGCTGTGTACCCGGCACGTCCCTTCCACGGAATCAGTCTATCTAATCCAAACAGTTTGTTGGTCGGAAACACAAATAGCACGGCCATGGCCGCCAGCTCGATCAGAACCTTGTTCACAACCAAATAACTTCCCTCGGCCGGCATGGCATACGAATACGCCGGAAACGGAGGTGCCACAATATAGTACAGGAAGAGTAGGACCATTCCTGCGATTAGTGCTGGCCGCGTAAGCAAACCCAAGAAAAGCGCAAGGCCTATCAGCGTCAGTCCCCACATGTTCATGAAGTCGATCACGGTGACTGCCGTGGGACTGGCTGCCAGGTCACGGAACATGCCGCCCAGCCACCATTCCGCTTCGGCAAGATAACCCGTCGACGACCAGTAGGGATTGATCAGTTTGGCCAACCCTTCGTAAAAGAAATGCCAACCGATGAGGATCTGTAGCGCCACCAGCGCCCAGGACTGACATTTGGTGAGCCCAGAACCATCGGAATCCACGAGTTTGTTCATCATAGCTCCGCCTTCTCTCCGTTGTTAGGAGCAGCACTCCTCCAACCTGTCGACTTCAATATTCCGCCAAACCTACCGACGATCAAGCACTCGCAACCATTTAGACCTTCGATGAGCCTCACTCCCAGGTGCGGCTGCATCACAAACACGCCCGTGGCGAGCGCGTCGGCGACCATAGCCGATGACGCAATGATGGAGACACTCAGGTTCATCTGGGGTGACAAACCCGTCTCCGAGTTGATGATGTGATGGAATTTCTGTGAGCGATCGAAGTTCTTCTCGTAGCTGCCGGCAGTGGCCACCGCCGCATTCGTCAAGTGTATCAAGTCGGGATACTTGTCGGTCTTGGAGGGATCTTGAACTGCTACAGTCCACGGCAGACCCTCCTCCTTCGACCCTGCGGACCGCACGTCGCCGCCAGCGTTGATCAGGTAGTCTTCGATCCCGCATTCCTCCAAAACTCTGGCAATCGCATCGACAATGTAGCCCTTGGCGATCCCATTCAACGAGATCGACATGCCTGACCGCCTGAAACCTACACCCTCAGATGTCAGCTGGATGTGGCGCGAGCCGACGAGTTCTAAGACCTCGGAAATCTCGGCTCGCGACGGTTCAATCAGATCTTCCGAGGCGAGCCGGCTCCGGAACAGCTCCACAATCGGCTCGACGGAGATGTCAAATGCACCACCACTCAACTCGTTGAACTGCAGCGCGCGCGCGATCAGGCGGGAAAACTCCGGGTGCAAGCCGGTCAAGCGCCCCTGGTCGTTGAGGCAACACACCGCTGAGGAATCTTCATACCGGCTGAGAAGTGCGATTAGCCTGTCCATCTCATCGAAGGCGCGCCCGAATGCGTCCTCGACCTGGTCTTTGGAGGATCCTATGGCCGTGAGGGAGACGAGTGTGGCCATTGCCGGCCGACTGCAAGTGATCTTGTGTGTGTTATCCTCGAGGATCGTCGATTCTGTCGCCGGAGGGGAATCGCCCGCGCGCTCGAATCCCATGGTCTCGAGGGCGGCCAGTCTTCTGGCTAACCTGGATTCCTCTTTCATTCGCGCTTCAGTTTCCCGCTTCTGCTAAACGATTGGTCGAAACTCAGATGCTGCTTTGGCAAACCCGGCAAGACGGGGACATACAGTCACCGGTATTCTTCCTCCAGCGAGGCGTGAACTCTCTCCAGCAGCGCTTTGGTTGCACGAATTCCTTCGATTTCGGAAAGTTCGGAACCTTCATATTCGATACCGACATAACCGCGGTAGCCCGCGTCGAGCACTATTCGCATCACCTGCTCATAGTCGGTGTTCCGCTCGTTGCCGCGCTCGTCGAAATCATTCGACTTCGCGCTTACGGCCTTCGCAAACGGCATGAGCTCTGTCATGCCTTGGTATCTGTCGTACCACACACCTTCCTCGATGCGGAAATTGCCGAAATCCGGCAGCGTCCCGCAACCGGCGTGTCCGACAGCACTCATGACACTGGACAACCATGCGCCGTTTGAGGATATGCCGCCATGGTTTTCGACAATGACGTTGATTCCGAACGGGGCCGCAAATTCGGTAAGCCTGCGCAGACCGTCCACGACCAGGGCCCGCTGCTCATCCGGAGTCCCGTCGGATTGAGCATTTACCCGAATGGAATGGCAACCGAGATACTGGGCTGCTTCGACCCATTTGTAGTGGTTCTCCACAGCCACCGTGCGGGCAACGTCGTCCGGGTCCCCTAACGCACCCTCGCCGTCGCACATTATCAACAGATTCTGAACACCGTGATCGCTGGCTCGAGTGTTCAGTTCGGACAGGTAGGACGTATCCCTGGCCTTGTCCATGAAGAACTGGTTCACGTACTCGACCGCATCGATTCCGAACTCGGTTCGAGCCATGCCGGGGAAGTCGAGGTTGTCCAAGTCACCGGCGAAGAGTGTGAGGTGCAGGGACCATTCAGCGAGGGAGATCTCGAACAACGGTTCTCGCGTCCTACAGGCTTGGAGGCCCGAAAGGAGAATCGACGTCCTTGCCAACGAGGCAACCGGGAATGCGGCCACAACACCTTCCAAAAACCCGCGACGACTCAGGCATCTTACCATTTATTCAATACCCGGAGTGAGGGAATAACGTCTATTGCACCACTCGTCACCTCCACCACTCCGATGATGCACCCGCGTACAGCGTCGCGCAAGTGGCCCTGCCGTTTAGTCTATTGGTGCTCTCCTACTCCGGCTGGATACACTGGCCGGCTGTAGCTTGTTGGTTTCACAAAACGTCGGCGGCTCATAGGACCAGCCCCGCCGTAGCCGACGCGCCTCCCGTCGTAGCCTGATCCACAGTAACCGACCGCCCAGCGGCGCCGCCAAGCGTGTGCGCAAACCGAACTCTTTGCGAAAGTCCTTGAGCAACATAGAGATCTTCGTCCTGAGCTCTGGATCCTTCCGGAACCAACGCTTCGATGCCCAGAGTACGCTGGCCCACCCAATGCGAAGGTCGCGGGCCTCCCAGCGGAAACGCTCGCGGATGCGGAGATCCGCGTGGTTCTTGTATCTTTGCCAACCCTGAAGCATCGTCCGAGCGATTCTCACCACGCTTGGCCCGTTCACCTTGAAATCGCGTGAGAAGGCCTTGATCAACGCAGCTGTTTCTTGGCCCTTCTTGAGGTACGGGTGTATGTGGCGAAACCTGTATTGCCCGTGTGTATCTGCCTCAGAAACCTCGTCAGAACTCAATAAGGTGCCTTGCGTCTCATGCTCTTCGTACAGGGGTGTGCCGGCAACAGGAGTGTACAGCATGAACTGATGGAAGTCGGCGTCGTGCTCTACTGCGTATTGTATGGCATCTTCGATGTTTTGCGGGGTGTGCTCCTCGAGCCCGATGATCGTCGATCCCAGTACGCGGATCCCATGTGATTGCAGGTCGCGGACCAGTTGCCGCGTATCGGTGCCCTTCAGTTTGGCGTAGTCGGCGTCATCCCCTTCCAGCCCCATCCACACCCATGAAACGCCCAGTGCGACCAACTGCTCGATGGAGTACTTGCGAAGTGCGTTGGCCGAGCTGAAGATGTAGAAGGCCCACGCTTTGTGATGTTCTTCCATCAGCTCCAGTAGTCGAAGAACTCGTTCGCGGTACAGCAAGAAGTTCTCATCCATCACAAAGAACGACCGCACCTGCATTGCCGACTCTAGCTCGCACATCACCTCGAACAGCTCGTCGCCGGTCTCGAAGAAGTGTACGCACTTTCCTTTGCCGCCAAACATCGCGGACGTCGCGCAAAAGTTGCAGCCCATCGGGCAGCCAACGGACGGAATCAAGGTCGCAGCAGTGTTGCGCGGCTTCTCCGAAAGGGCGATTCCCATCGTTCGAGAGCCGAAACCGGACATTATGTGTGGGTGGTGAATGCGCCGGTCCACGTCCTCACCCAAGAACTGCCGCATCCAGCGCACGCCCTCACCTCTCACAATGTGGTCGGCATCGATGCGCTCACTGAGATCGGGGATGTTTGCAACGTGCCCTCCGACGACAATCGCGGCCTCGGGGAGGTGTTCGCGAATCAGCTCGCACATCTTCCGCACTTTCAGCACGTTCGGTTGGATAGCGCCAATCCCAATCACGTCGTAGTGATTCGTTCTGATCTCCTCGACGAAGCGATCGAGTGTTGGAAAATCGAGCAGTGTACAGGGAGCTTTGATGTTCTCCTTGATCAGCATCAAACCCCAAGACCTGTGGAACATGCGTAGGGAAAAGGCACCCTGGACACGCGTGACCTGATTGTGATACAACTCCATTGGGTTGATCGCCCTGCTCCCATACTCGTCGTCCTGGGCGTACGGACCGAAAACGCTGCTAAGTAGCACCCGCGCAACCGAGCCGTGCGGATGTGTAGGATTCTCACGTGATGGAGCTGATAGCACCGATGTTGTCATTGGGTTTGTTGTTACCTAACTGGGAGGATTGTTCCGCCTAGCGGATATACTCTGTGGGCTTAGCGACCCTGCAGAAGAGCATCGACATTTCGCTTTAAATGTAACACCGCTGGTGGTGGCGTCTACGCTTGGGTGTAGCACGCAGCAGACAGGTAGCACTGCGCATTTGCATCTGAAGCCCCTACCTCTCACATAGGAAATCAAGATTCAGCGGGTGCCATCCCTACGTCGGCACCCCTCGCCAGCATCCGCATGTAAAGTACCGCCCACCCGTAAGCGATAGGAATCAGGCTGAAACCGGCTATGGCCATTCCAATCCATACCCCCCGCAAGCCCCAGTCCAGGTGAATTCCGAAGAGCCATGCGAGCGGCACCGTGAACACTAGTGTGCGCAGCAGTGTCATGATCAAGGCATAGAGGCCCTTACCTACGCCTTGAAACATCGCGGAGGAGAGCATGCCGAATGCGGCCCCAGGTAGCACAACCCAGAGAATCCGCAAACAGACAACGAGATCACTCACAATCCGTTCGGAATCACTCGACCAGGTGAAGATCCAGGTTATCTGGGGTGCGAAAAGGACCATGAGCAGGGCAAAGCCCCCCTCGACTGCCACGCAGAACTTGAGGGCATACGAGTATGCGATCTTCACCTTCCCGTATTCCCGGGCTCCATACGCCGCACCGGAAACCGATGTCACAGCGCTAGCCACTCCCAGCACCGGGAGAGCAGCAAGAGCGATGATGCGCCAACCAGTCGTGTACACCGCGACACCGTCAGGTCCACCTACAAAGGCGACAATCGTCGTCACGGCAAACGCCATGATCGCCATCGACATCTGTGATATGGATGCCGGGAAACCAACTCTACTGATGTCCCATAAATGCCCACCGACGAACCTGAACCCTCTGAACCGAAAGGAGACGTAAGTCTTCTTTTCCAAGAACAGCCAGTAAAAGGTCAAGACAGATACGAGTGCCATCGAGAGAACCGTTGCCAATGCTGCACCGGCCACCCCGAGCCCAAACACATAGATAAAGAGCGGATCGAGCCCCATGTTGAGGACCGCCCCACCCACCATGGCATACATCGCCCTCGTTACGTCGCCTTCGCTCCTCAGAATGGCGATCGCGGTCTGCTGGAAGAAAAGAAAGACTATGCCGGAAAAGAGGATCCTTGCGTACTGCACAGATGGCTCCAACGCGGTGCCTGCGCCCATGCTCCGGAGAATCGACTCCGCGAACACCAGAGTGACCGAAGTAAACACCACCACGCACAGAAGCATGAGCACCATGGAATGACTTGCGATACTGTCGGAGCCCTCTTTGTCGTGTGCACCGATCCTCCTGGAGATTGCCGCGCCACCACCAATTCCCACACCGGCTGCGACAGCCATGGCCAGGAAGAAGAACGGAAAGACGAAACCCACTGCGGCGAGAGCTTCCGGCCCCAGACCTGAGACCCAAATGGCATCTGTCACGTTGTAGAGCGTGTGAGCCGACATGGCCACGACCATCGGGATGGAAAGCTTGAGGATCGCTCTCTTGGGATCGCCCAGAAGAGTCTTTACTCCAGCCGTATGGCCAGCAGAATCAGAAGCGGTCATATGACGCGTTCGTTGAGTTCTCCAATGCCTGCTTTCCGTCCTATCTTTCAGTGCGAACGCTAGCTTGCGGACAAATCGGCCGCGCATCGAATCTACAGCCGAGACGCCCGAAGGGAGACAAATGATCGTCCTGATGTTGTCTGTGGCGGGTTATCTGCTCTACCTGGTGTATGAGCGGGTGACGGTAGACCGCTGGAGGAAAAGCGTTCCGCAGGCAATCATTGTAACAGGTACCAGAGGCAAGTCTAGCGTAACCCGCATACTGGCATCGGTTCTCAAAGCGGACGGAAGAGAGGTTCTTGCCAAAACGACCGGCTCTCTACCGAAGCTAATGTGGCCCGATGGTAGCGAGACTGAAATCAAACGGCGCGGCCCAGCTTCCATTCTCGAGCAGAAGACGCTCCTCGAACGTGCAGCCAACCTCAATGTGGATTGTGTCGTGGTGGAAGCAATGAGCATCCACCCCGAGAGCCACATCGTAGAATCGCAACAGATGTTGAAGCCCGACATTGTGGTTGTAACCAACACCTGGCCGGACCACGTCGATGCTCAAGGGCAAACCGAAGATGAAGTCGCGGCAACACTCTGCCTCGGCATCCGTGAAGAGGCAACCGTCGTTGTCCCATCATCCTGTAGATCACCCGTATTCGAAACGGCTGCAAGAATGGTCAATGGGAGGCTGGTTGCGGTCGACCAGGACGTTTCGACATCGATCCGGCAACGAGTTCCCAAGATCGCCACCACGGAGTTCTCAGAGAACATCGACCTCGTGTACGGAGTCGCAAAATACCTTGGGGTTGAAGACGAGGTTATCGCGAACGGTCTGGCAACTGTGAAGCCAGACGCCGGGGCGCTAACGATTAGAGAGTTCCGAGCAGGTGCAGCAGAGAAACGGTTGTTTCTGGTGAACGCCTTCGCGGCCAATGACCCCACTTCGACATTCCGCGTCCTGGCTAAAGCGAAAGAACTATTGCCTGAAGCTTCACAGGTCGTGGGTCTGCTATGTCTTCGCTCTGACCGGGCGGACAGAACCAGCCAATGGATCGAAGCACTCGGCAGCAGCCTGGCGTCGGAGTTCAACCGTATCTACGCGACTGGTGGCCATTCGAGAGTCGTAGCGAGGAAACTGCGCACCGTCGAACACCTCAAAGGCATGTCCGCCGAGCACATGACAGCATCCATCATGGCCGAAGCCGAGGAGGGTTCGGCTGTTTTCGGATTCGGCAACTACGTCGGTGTGGGAAGCCAGCTTGCCGAACACTGGAGCCGAGTGGGAGTCGCCTATGGGTTATGAGATAGCCTTCATAGGCCTGCTGCTCTCTCTGTTATTCACAGGGCTAACCGGCCTCTACCCTGGCGGCATCATCGTCCCCAGCTACCTGGTTCTGTTCGTAAACCAGCCCGCTCGCATCGTTGGGACACTGGTCGCCGCCCTGTTAACGGTGCTCGTTTACAGACTCACGTCACAGTACCTGATATTGTTCGGCAGGCGACGGTTCGTCTTCCTAATTCTCGTCGGTGGAATCTGGGCACTTCTCTGGATTCAGGTGTTCCCTGCACTTTTCCCTCTTTCACTGGAATTCAGGGTGATCGGCTGGGTGATCCCCGGTCTCATCGCCAACCACTTCGACAGACAGGGAGCTGCCGCGACAACTGCGGCACTGATTACGGTGACGGTAGCCCTGCATTTCCTGGGGCGGATGCTCAGCCTGTGATACAGTCGCCGTTGATCAGCACGATGCCCTCCGTAGACGAGGCTAGGTCCCTCGCCCCGATCTATGCGACCGGCATCCTGAGTCTGATCGCGTATGCGCTGGTGCAATTCACGTCATCGGAAACATCCCTGCGTTACAGCGTCGAGATGATTCAAGCGGCTACTCTCATGCAACGTGCGACCGTGAGCACGCGCGAATTCTGTGACTCGACTGGTATCGAGATAGACGAAGCAACTGACCCAAATCGCACTTGCCTCATCGGCCCCGAACTCACGCCATTGATGACTACCTTGGGCCACCTCGATGCCAAGCGCACCACTACCGATCCGGCGATGGCCAGCCTAATCGTTCATCTACTCGGACAGGCCGGCGTATCCGCTGGAGATACGATCGCAGTCGGCAGTTCTGCATCGTTCCCCGCTCTGCTCGTTGCCACCGTAACTGCGGCTGAGGCAATGCGTGTCCATCCTGTTGTCATCTTGTCGCTGGGCGCGTCCACCTACGGTGCCACCAACCCTCAGTTCAACCTTCTGGATATGTACTCACTGCTGTTGAGAGAGGATGTGCTTGCGACACCGCCTGCTGCGATCTCGCTCGGAGGTGACGAAGACGTCGGTAATGAGTTCGACGTAGACCTCAAGGCCGCCCTGCTGACACAGATAGCGGCAAACGGAATTCGATTCATCTCAGACCCGGATCTGCGCGGGAATGTCGCAACGCGAATGGAGATCTACGACGGAAGTGGCGTCACCAGCCGAGTCTCTGCGTTCGTCAACGCGGGCGGCAGTTACGCAAACCTCGGCACCAGCCAGCTCGCTCTTCAGCTCCAGCCGGGCCTCGCGGTCGACATCTCCTTACCTCCAATTGGGGAACGCGGAGTCCTTTTCGAAATGGCCGCCCTGGATGTGCCGGTCATCCATTTGCTCTACATCAGGGGTCTTGCCCTGCGGTACGGGGTCACCTGGGATCCAATCCCACTGAGCGAACCGGGCGAGATGGCGCTACACGCGGCTCGATCCGGCGATTCGAGAGCGTTGTGGCTGATCGGAATCCCGTATTTCGCGGTGATCGTGGTATTGGTGGCAATCCACTCGAGAGCCATCAACAGGCACCCGCGATCAGTTCCGGGAATCACCCTCTAAGTCCACGGCTCAGCAACCACCTATGGTCATACCGGATGTCCGGAGTGCGCCGCAGTGCGCGCCAACACCGCGCGGAACGCGCCGGGGGCGCGAATGTAGGCAGGCGGAGGGGCCCTCCAGCAGAT
>JBDGYW010000192.1:0-9339 GCA_039588935.1 Gemmatimonadota bacterium
TCGCCCTCGGTCGGGGCCTTCGTCTTGTTGCTTGTCCTTTTCCGCTTCAGCTTCCGGGCGGGGTTCGTGCCCTCGGCAAGGTATCCCCAATCCTCGGCCTTCCTGAAGACGTGCTTCATCACGGTGAGGGTGAGGTTGTACGAGCGGGGACTGCTGGTGCGACTCCAGACGTCGGCCATGAACGACTCGCAATCCATCAGCGAGATCGAGGGCACCATCCGCTTGCCGAACTTCGCCGCCAGCCCCCGGACGACACAACGATAGGTACTGGGCTTCTTTAGCTGCGGAAGGTGCAATTTGATGTACTCGTCAGCGAGGGTGGTGAAGGGCACCGGGGCTATCGTCACCCGCCGCACCCCGCTGCGGGCCATCTGGTGCTTCTCGGCTTCAACCTCGCGGGCGAGGACTTTGTTGGCCTCGCCGGTTGTGCCCTTGTAGCGCTTCCCGTGGCAGGTGAAGTCATAGTGATACGCGGGCGACCTACCTCCGCCCTTGTACCGTGGCCGGTAAAGTGCCATCACCGCCTCCTTTTCCGGGGCTTCTGTTTCACGCCCCAATAGTCGCAGGCCCGTCGCAGCCTCTTAGGATCAACTTTGTCGGCGCGGCCCAGATATTCGAGAATGCGCGGCCGGACCTTTCCTCCTTTTCGCTCTGATCGGACAACGTAGATATAACTGAATCGCTTGACTCTCTTTATACTTAGGTAAGCCATGATCTATATTGTAGTCCTAACTTAGCTCATTTGTCAACTGTTTCTGGCCGTTGCTCACCTGATCTGCGTTTCCGAAAGAGGAATTGGCAGCCGGGGTGTTCAGCGCGCAAAAAGTGCTATAATTTCAAGAAGCGGAACACATTGAATGCATAATCTATTGGCTAGTGGGTATTTACGCCGATCGGGCGAAATCGAGGCCTCGGCCGCATCTAGGGTGTATATTTACCCATGAAGGGGAATTGCCTATGGCCCTAGAGACTGAACTAAAGTACTTTGAGGCAAACAGAGAAGATCTGCTCAAGAAGCACAAGGGTAAGTTTGCCCTCATCATAGGGAAGGACCTGCTTGGGACCTACGATGATCCAGCTAAAGCGTATGAGGCTGGTATACGAGACCGTGGCAACGTCCCAATGCTTGTCAAGCTCATTACAGAGTCAGATGAACCTGAGAAGATCCCGGCAATGACGCTTGGTTTGACCAGTGCCCGTCCATAATCACTTCTTCCGTCACAAGACCCCTAAGGGTGAGAATGAAGCTAGCCCGGGTGGACTGCAAGTGACGGGGCCTGTAATCCCAGTTCAGATCCATCTGCCATCAGCACTAGCCCAGTCCCTCCAAAGGCTCAGCAGCCCGATGCCCAGCCCCAAACCCGGGTTGGCACTCATAGATACCGGAGCATCGTCTACATGTGTTGATGAAACCATGGTGACCGACTTAGGGGTCCAGCCTGTAGATGTCGTCAAGATTTCCACTCCTAGTGGGACGGACCAACGATCGGTTTACCCGGCTAGCCTTGCCTTTCCTGGCACGAATCTGCCCTCTATCGACTTTCCGAGACTGATCGGCGTGGATTTGTCGAGTCAGGCGATAGCTGGAACAAATGACCCGATGGTCGCCCTATTCGGCAGAGATCTTCTCCGCATGTTCGTCCTCGTCTATAACGGCCCCGCCGGAATGTACTCACTAAGCTATTAGGTTTCCTGTCGGTCGCTTTATCAACCACCGGTCGCGGCAATTCGACACCGCCCCTCCATTTCCATTACTCATTGCTCCCTTCCCGCCTGCCGGGGCATAATGCCCGCAACACATTCCACACAGCGAGGGGAAGGGGGTGACTTGTGGCTAAGACTCTGATCTGGGCCGTGGCGCTGATCGTGTCGGCGTTGATCCTGGCGTCGGGCGGGCTGAATGCTCAGCGGGTAATGATCCCGCCGGAAGATCCAGCACCCCCACCGGCTGACTCTGATTCCGTGCCTGTCGCTGTAACGAATTTCCCGACGGTGGATATCCGGAGCTTCCCGCATATCGTGACTGTTGAGGGCACCGTTGACGTTGGCAATTTTCCGGCAACGCAGAATGTGGCGGGAACTGTTGATGTGGGGAACCTGCCGCTAGATGCCGATGGCAATGTGCGCGTTTCCGGCATCGGGGCGCAGAGTTCCGGCCCGCCGCACCTCGTCGGGGTTACGCAGGATCTTTTCCAACTCAACCAAGGTATTTTCCCGTTGGCACGGGCTTGCCATCAAGACTTTCCGAACAGCAGGCCATGCACGACGGCAGAAATAATCGGGACAGTAAACCCGCCGACTTTGCCTGTTGGCCCCGCCTGGGTACTGCCCTCTCAAACGTATTTCTGGCTCGGCCCTAATGAGAATCTGAGAGGGGTGGATCTGCCGACCGGAATTATTACACCTCATGGCGATATCAGTCTCTCCTGCAAGGGCTTCCTTTTGGGATCATTCGGAATAGTCGTCGATGACAGCGGGCAGTTCAGCATAGACGGTTGTGAAATTCCTCGTCCTGTCGCCTGCTGCGGCTACTGAGCGAATAGGAGATAAGACATGGAAGTGTTCATTAGTTGGTCTGGTCCTACTAGTCTCACCGTAGCGAAGGCCCTTCATGGCTGGCTACCGCAAGTGATTCAGACAATCGAGCCGTGGATGTCCGATGAGGATATCGAGAAAGGTTCACAGTGGTTCAGTGACGTCGAGAAGCATCTAGACGCGGCCAGATTCGGCATCATATGCCTTACACCAGACAACCTCGACTCGCGTTGGATGATGTTCGAATCCGGGGCGCTTTGGAAAGCGATTGAAGAGCAATTCCTTTGCCCCTACCTATTCAATCTCAAGAGCACTCAGCTGAAGCCACCCCTCTCTCAGTTTCAAGCCGCGGTAGCTGATAGGAAGAACACGCAAGAGCTTGTTCGATCTATCAATAGACGCCAAGAACCGCCATTGTCCGATTCTCGCATTAAGAAGTCATTTGAAAAGTGGTGGCCTGAACTTGAGAAAGCTCTAAAGGGCATCACACCAGCACCGCCCAAGAAGTCTGTAGCGCGATCCGAAAGAGAACTCTTGGAAGAAATCTTGACGACTGTTAGAGGTATCTCAAGAAGCGAAGTCACTACCCCTGTGAGTGGCTCAAGATTCATTCCGTGGTCCCGTAAGCAGGAGCCGTTGCACAGTGATGATCGATTCAAGCACGCTATGGAGTGGCTAGCATCCCACGACAGACCAGTTACCGTTACGACACCTTCACTCGACTGGCAGGGGGCGGCGGAGCAGGTCTTCGAGGAGGCGGTGAAGAGACAATGGCGTGAATCAGCACCAGACAAACCTGAGCCACAACCGGCCAAATCCCCCAAGAAAGATCCGAAGAGGGGTTCCAAGAAATAGGCACAGATCACAATGGCACGCTACCGGGCCGGGTTGCTGCACTGCTATCTCGCCGCTGTCACCGCGTCCATCGTCGCCTTGAGGACTCTCTTCAGCCATTCGGCCTCGGGCACGTCTGCCGGCCGGTTTTCTATCGCACTCTTTATCTGAGCCCGCAGCATTTCCTCGCTATAGGCCACGCTACTGCTTCCACGTCGTATAGCCGACACTGCCCGCCTGCGGCTGCTGCGGTTCCGGCTCCGGCATCTCCCGATTCCATACCATGCGATACCAGTCCCGCAGGGCGTCCTGATACGTTTGCACCGCTGCGCCTTGACCGGCCCATTCCCCGTATTGATTTGCGAGCTTCTGTGTCGCCTCGTCTCGGTTGAGATAGTCGAGGTATTCCTCGGCCGTCTGCGGTGCGGGATCTTTACTCTGCCGCATCCGCGTCTCTTCGAGCGTCTCGCCTTCGCCCTTCAGTTTTGGCCCTCTCTCGTACATTGTTACCTCCCGTTGTACTTGTACTGTTGGTTGCTCTGGATGCAGCCGTCGTCAGTCTGGAACCTATTTGCAGTCGGCCCCATGAGTGTTGCGTTACCGTCGTCAACGGCGCTCAGCATATCCACGCTGCTCATGCTGTGCGTCTGATCCCACGCGCCGAGGACCGCTGCGGCCTGCGGGTTAGTGGTTTCCATTTGCTGCTGCGCAATCTCAATATCGTCCCGGGTGGTGTCGTGCTTGGGGCGGATATCGTCGGCTGCGCGCTGTAGTAACTCTAATGCCTGCGGAAAACTCAATTCCATTAGTATCTCCTCTTATCGGGTGGCGGCTGCAATCGCGGTGTTGGGAAGTAGCCGTCTTGTGGGTGCGGCGGATAGAGGGGTTCCGGCGTCCCGCGCTGGTTTAACTCCTCCACCGTCATGCGCCGCAGAATCTTCCAGCGGTTTGCTTCCCCTTCGGTTGTCACTTACTTACCTCGCGCCCGTTTGCCCGGCGGCAGAGTCTTAGAAATCGGTTCGCCGAGAAAGTTGCGATGCCGGTCCCGGCTGCTGCTGGCATACGGCGCGGTGGTGTTGAGTCCCGCTTCCCGCATTGAAATCTTGCGCTGGCCCTGGTTTGTGGACATGCGCCCACTCACCTTGGGGACAATGCCAGAGTCGGCGGCCAATTGGCCCTCTGTTGCTTGCGGGCCTTTCTTCCGGAATTGCGACTTCCACTTCTGTCCTTTTGCCATTTGCTTCCCTCTCTGCCGCTTCTTTCGCGGCGGTTTTAACTTCCAACTGGTGCGTCTGCCGCTCTCCCCAGGAAAGCGGGAATAGTGCGGCACATATCCTAATTTTCTCGCTGCGTTGTATTCCTGCACGAAAGCGAGGGCGTGAAACCAGTCTGCCCTCAGCGGCATGTCCGGGGTGCGTTTGCGATAGTCGACCCGGACCCGTTTGATCGAGTCGAGCTTGTTTTCCGTGAGAGCCTTTCGCCACCGTTCCCTGTTGTCCTCGTCCCATGTCACTGCCCTTCGTGGGTGCCTCCGTTACCGCTGGCTGCCTTGCTGCCCTCGGCCTCCTGATAGTCGCAAGTGCCGCACTGGAGGTTGCGCCGTCTATCGCAGTCGTGCCCCTCGGGCTGCGGTAGGCGCGGGCCTGCAGCACTCCGGCGGGACTCTGCTTGCCAGTCCACCGCAGCGGAGGATGCGGCGGCCTTCGCTCGTGCGGTGGCGATGTACTTATCGGATACAGGCTGGTCGCAGTATCGGCAATGACCGTCAATGACGGACTCACCGATCATTTCGCCAAACTCGCTATCGAGCCACGCCGTGACGCTGGGGGGCGGCTCCTTCCGCTTCTTCTCCTCCGCCGGGGGCCAAGCATTGAGCAACAGGTTGTATCCGGTCTGAGCAACCGAGTCGGCCTTCGTGGCGCTCTCCCGGTCGCGGGCTGTCACCTGTAGACCGAGCCGCTCCTTGCGCCGTATCTCGCGCCGCATGATCTGACTGGATACGAGGCCCTCCATCACGTCGCGGCAGAGGAGCTTGTCGCGCATACTCACGGGAAGCTCCGCCACGCGCTCATCGACCATCCGCCGGAACTCCCGGTCATCCGCATCCTGCCGAGCCTGCCGCTCCGCTTTCGTCTGGGCCACTCCCGCCGCGCCGGGCCGCAAGTTCGCGTTGCTTCGCTCCCGCGCCGACTTTCCCGGTGACTTTTTCGAGACCTGTTCAATAATATTTTTGAGAGCAGATCCGCCAGCAGATCCGCCAAGGGTGAGATCGGATGCCCCTGAGCGATTACTCAAGCCACCTACGCCGACGACAGACTTTGGGGATGGGTGATCTGGGGGGGCATCTGGTCGGCTCTCAGGAGTGCCGTCTGGGGCTGCGGGGTCGGGCTTGCTGCGCCTCGGGGTCATGCCGGATCACCAGTCCCACTGAAAGCCCCACAGGTAACCGGGTAAGTGCTTTGTTTGCAGCGTGTGGACGATAATGCTGACTTATCCTCCGGCTGATCCTGCGGGTCGTGCTGGCGCTCGGTCATCTGTTCATCTCTCCGTGATCCGGGTGTTCGTTAACCTTTGACATACTCAGGCCACACCATTTGGGAATACCCCCCATTTCCGCCTCCCCCGCCATGTAGCTGCTGGTGTAGTCGATGATGATGGTGATGATGAGGGAGATGGTGTTCTTGGGGTAGTTGGTTTTCTTGGGGTTCTTGAGGGGGTAGCACCAAGAACACCAAGAACCTCACTTTTCATGGTCGGCCCCGTTGGTGTTCTTGGTTGGTGTTCTTGCCAGCCGGATGCTCCACTCGCCGCCGCTACTTTCGGATATGGTTCCCACCGCTTTCTTGGCTCGGTCGATGGTGCTGGAACTGTGGCCTGCCGCGCCCGCCATCGCATTGAACTCGGCGCTCGGCACCGGCCCGTTGGCAAGGGTGGATTTGATCCAATCTACGGCCTGCTGCTCCCTGCTCTTGGTTCCCTCAACTTTTTCCAACTCGGCCCAGTCTATTGTTCCCTGCTCCTCGATATAGAGTCCCAGCGGCTTGCCCGGTTTGGAGATATTTGACTTAATCGATTTCATCTTGACTTGCCCTCCGGGTCGTCCAGGTCGTTTGGCTCCAGGCACCAGATCACCCTTGCGTTGGCTGCGATCCCGCCGTGCCCGCGAACATCATCAATCGTGATGGATCGCATTGCGCCCGGACCCGCCTTTCGGATGTGATGGATTCCAAGGATCGCCGTGTCGGTATCGCGGGCCAGCAGTTGCAGCGCTTTAATCAACCTGCCGATCTTGCTGTCCTTCTCCTCGATGTGATGCGTCCCGCTCAGGGAGTCGATCACCATCAGGCCCGGCCGGTGCTGCTCCAGTGACCGCTTCAACATCTGCATGTCCGGACTGTCTAACTGGAGGTCCCGCAAGATTTCCTCAGGTGAGCCGGAACCAAGCGGGAAGGGAAACACGATGTTATCCAGCGGAATGCCGAGCGTTTTACAGCGCTCAACCAATATCGCTTGCGTCCCCTCGGCATCAAGCCACATAACACTCTTTAGCTGGGGACACTTTGTCCCGTCAGGCCAGGTGCCGCCGGTGAGTGCTCGCTTGATCAGATCCAACACAACCACGCTCTTACCGATGCCCGGACGGCCGACACAAATACTTACGTTGGCTCGCGGAATCCATTGCTGCCAATGCCACGATGTTTTGTTAACGACCCGTTCAACATCCGCAAGAGTGACCAGCCTGTCTGTAGGAGCGTCAGTGAGACACTTGCAGGGAGTCAAATGGGTTTCGGCGGGATTCTCTTTGTTGAAGGCAAAGACATTCTCTCGGCACTCAATGCAACTCGCCGGGGCCGGGTCCCTGTACCTGGCCGCCGGTTGTGGCTCAGCCATCACCACTTCTCCGGTCATCGTCGCGGCTTCGCCGGAACGCTGCATTTGTCGATATGTTCCTGAAGTTGTGACCGTGAGAAGCGCAGCGCGGCCTTCCGCTTGCCACGCCATAGGCGGACACACGGTAGCCGTCCGTCGCGGGCGGCGGCGTGCATCGTGCTTTCTTTGAATCCGAGTAGCTCGCCTGCTTCCAACGGGGTGATTAGGTCGCCTGCCTGCACCGCATCCTCCTATGCGCCTCAACTAGCGCTATAGGTAAAATACGGTCTTGTGCGTGACGTAAATCGGGTTCTATTCGGAGGGGCGGGGGGTACTAGAAACCAACGAAGTCGAGCGGGTCGGGCGGCCCCGTCGGGCGGACGGGTGGGTCCTCGGCGGGTTGACCTAGGTGATTGATCCAGCGAATGGCGAGCTCGATGGGGTCGTCCGGCACGGGCAACCCGCTCGGTGACTCAGCGAGGGCGCGCCGGACCTTGCGTAGGTCCTCGACGTAATCCTCGAATATCTCCTGGCTGAATGTGCGCCCACGGATGGCGGCGATCACATCCTGCACAATGGCGCCCGTCCCGTGTAGGCCCGGGACCGCCATGCGCCTTTCCAGGGCACGGAGTGGACCGTCTGGTACGCTGACGCCTGCTCGCTCGAAGATCGGCCCTATACGGTGCCGTGTGCCTTGTATACGCCTCACGAGGGTATGCGCCGCGAGCCACACAACGACGACGGTGATTCCCCAGTTCCACGGGTGCGGGTTGACGGGCGGTCGGCCACGCATCACTGGCCGTCCTTCCCATAGGTAATACGGTCCCCATGCCGGGAGTGGAATCAGCGGTGGAATGAAGTCACGAGCGATACGAACGAGCGCCTCATTCGACGCCTCGACGGCGGTGTATTTCCCTCGTTTTCTCTGGTGTGGATTTTGGTGTGGAACTTCGTGCAAATCACTACGGTGAGTACTCATGACCAACTCTAATATAAAACACTCACGCAGGGCATGCAAGACTTGCAACCCTTGAGGACAAAGCAAAACCGGCGAACCGGCTGTCCACCAAGGGTTTCGACCGGCCCGCCGGTTTTACCCGACGAGACAACAGCTGGTAAGCGTCAGTCCCCGGTCTCGTCCCACGGTATCAGGTTCCAGGCCCGGCGGACCATGATCGAGGTACCGCTGTCACGCACGCCCGGTTCGTACACCAGCAGCGAGGCATTCCTGACCTCGTCACGGCGGTCGAGATCGAGCACCTCGTGTTCCACCATGCGCTCCAGCAGGCGCCGGAAGCAGAGGACCACGACGCTGTGCGTGACGACCAGCACGCGGCCGCCGGCGCGTTCGCGCACCAGCGTTCCGAGGAAGGAGTGGACCCGAAGGTTGACGTCCGGATACGACTCGCCACCGGGTGGCCGGTAGTAGTACTTCCCCAGCATCTTCTTGCGCGCGTGCTCCTCCGGGCGAAGCGTTACGATGCCGTGCTTCGTCAGGCCCTCGAGGATGCCGAACTCCTTCTCGCGCAGCCGCTCCTCGATGATCACCTCACCGGGGGATCCGGGAAACTCCGCCAGGGCCCGCTCGGAGGTCTGCCGGGTCCTGCGGTAGGGGGAGACGTAGACGGAATCGAAGGGCGGATAGTGGGCGTGCAGGTAGCGGCCGGTCGCACGGGCCTGCTGATGCCCCCGCTCGGTCAGCGCGACGTCGACGTCGCGCTTGCCGAGATCGAGATGAGTGTCGGTGCTGTTGATCTTGTTGAGATACTCGCGGCGCTCATTCGCCTCGCTCTCGGCATGTCGCATCACGACGAGGAGCAGCGGCCATTTCGGTGCAGGGGGCGCATTCATGATGGCTCATTCTACACTGCCCTGCGGCCCGGCCTTCAGGTAGGTGTCGAACCAGCGCACGATCGACACGGTCGAACGGATGCGATTCTTCGTCTTCCTGAATCCGTGCCCCTCATCGGGAAAGAGGACGAACTCCACCGGAATCCCGCGCCGCTCCAGCTCGCGCACCACCTGCTCGGCTTCGACCAGAGGGACGTTGGTATCGTTGGCGCCGTGCAGCACGATCGTCGGGGCGGTGACCTTGTCGAT
>JBDGYW010000193.1:0-9337 GCA_039588935.1 Gemmatimonadota bacterium
TCCCGGCGCCCTCGACGGCGGTGGCATGGCTGTACGGGTAGGGCACGCCGGTGTGGCGGGAGTGGAAAGCGGTGGAATGTTGTGCGTAGCGTGCGCCTTCACGCCAGAGTTCGTACTGCGGGCGGAAGATCGCCTCGGCGCGGGAGTACTCGGGCGACCCGTCGCCGTCTCGATCGCCGACTGCCGTCCGTGTGACATCCCACAACGATTCGCTGGTGATCGAATACGCGACGTCGCGTACCGAATCGGCAGAGAAGCGCCAGCGGAGCCTGCCGTTCGGGCTCTCGCGCGTGAAACCCTGCACTATGTCTTCGTCGGCGATGACATGCACGACCGTGTCGCTTGCCTCGGCGGCGCGCAACCGTTCGCTTATCCGATCCTGCAACACCTCACTCTCGTTCTGGAGTTCGCCGGTGCCCTGGACAAGCCATCCATGTGGTACGTCGAGCGTCACGTCGTACGTTGCGAAACCCTGATAGAACTCGGCCTGCCCCAGGAACGGATCCGCCTGCCAGCCAACCACGTCGTCCAACACAGCCATCTGTGGGTACCAATACGCCAGGTAGAAGAAGTTGTCTTCGCTCCACCCCATGCGCCCGCCGGCACCACGCTGCGGGATGGTGAAACTCCAATCGAGATCCATCACTATGGAGTCCCCCGGTTCGAGCGGTGCCGGTGTATTGATGTAGAGATTCGTCTGGTTTGTGGCGTAACCTGGACCACGCAGGTTTGGTACCTCCTCGAACTCCTGACCCTCGACGGCAATTCTGGAAAACGTGTAACCGCCGGTTATCTCCGCCGGACGAGTCCGTGGCACGTCGTCACGATGGAAATTCTGGAGGAGTTGCACGATCAACCTGGACAACGTGTTCGGGGAATTGTTGCGGTAGAGGATGCGCGTTGTTCCCTCGAGCTTTTTCTCCTCTATATCCAGTGTTGCGTGGATGGTGTAAGCTGCTGACTGCTGCCAGTAGTTCGGCCCAGGGATTCCTTCCATCGTCCGTGTTCCGCGCTGCAGAGCCCGTTGAAACCCGGCTGAGAGTTTCACGGGGTTCGCCACGGGCCTTTCGAGAGCTCGGACGGCTTGTGTTGGATTCTGACCGTCTGCATTGGCCATTGGTGCAACCAACAATGGCGAGACGAGTAGGACGGCCTTGAAGGTTCGGTAGAGGTGCGGCATCATGCTTCTCCGGCAATTAGATAGTTGCTGCCCCGGGCGGTACGCCCAAAGGCACAGCTCGATTCATTGAAATGTGTCATTGTCTGAGATGCGCAGCGACGATGGACCGCTGCATACCGGTCAGCGTCAACATCCCTGCTCGTGTTGACGCTCTGAGGCGAGAAAAGGTTTCATCCGGCGACAGGCGTGGGTGTCGCCGGATGGTAGCTCATGATCGGACGGTCAAAGGCCATGCCTCGTTGGCGTCGCGAGTGAGACTCAGAACTCCCAACGCAACCCGAAGGTAGGCAGCATGCCCAGCATTGGCGAGATCGTCTCGTCAACCAAGAGTCGGCCGTTCGTGAAGTATGCCTCGTAGTCCAGCGATTCCGCGTTCTGCCGGTCGAGTACGTTGAACATGTCCAGGAAAACCGAGAGCCTGCCGCTGCCGAGGTTGAAATACCTGGCAACTCGAGCGTCCATCCGTGAATACGCCGGCAATCGCTCGGCGTTTAGAGGGCCGTATTCTCTTCCGATTGCCGTGGCACCAGTAGCGAGCGTGAACGTGTTGTAGTTGTAGATGGTCATGGGCCATCCCGAGTGGTACTGGAACGCCCAACTCAACGACCAGTTGCCGGTGGGTCGGAACAGCAATTCCGTTCGAAATGTGTGTCGTTGGTCGAAGGGCCGCGGAATCCACTCGCCGTCTATCTCGTCTTCCGCCTTTGCCAGGGCGTAGCTCACGTTCCAGGCGAGGCGCTGTCCCACATCACGCCTCAACAGGAGTTCGATCCCACGCGCCAGACTCCGAGTCGGCTCGAGACGCAAGCGCTCATCCATGCTTTCTTCCGGTACCTGCTCGAGCTCAGGGATGGGCGTGCGGTATTCGACACGCGGATCGGGGGTGCGCCGTTCATACGCTTCGATGCGAAAATGAATCCCATGCGGCAAAGCTTGCTCGACACCGAGGATCCGGTGTTCTGCTCGTTGAGTTGGATAGAACCGAGGGTCGGAGTCGGCTACGAATAATTCCTGTAACCCGTGTGACTGGTGGTACAGGCCCCAGGCACCGCGCAGAGTCGTGGTGGACGTTGCCTGGTAGGCAACATTCAGACGAGGCCCAAGTGTATGATTGTCAGTGTGAGAGAAGTAGTCATAACGCAAGCCGAGTTCGGCAGTCAGTGGATCTGCCAGTCGCAAACGGTTCGAGGCATAGAGGCTCACCTCATGCCCGTCTGGGCGCCGCACGATTGAAGCTGTGTCTGTCTCGACCCAGTAATTTGGCCCTGCGGCATTGGTCATGTTGGGGATAAAGCTCGTCAACCACCGAAGGTAGTCGTAGGCTGCCCTGCCTGTCTTGAGGTCGAACCCCCACCTGAGCAGGACTCGGTCTGAGGCCAGGTAACTCCAGTTCTGCTTCAACCCAGCAAAATCGAAAACAGTCCGATCATTCACGTCGAACTCCTGCATTCCCCGTTCCTCATTCTGGTTGCCGAACCAGTCCGCCGCGCGCCGCTCCCGCGTCAGGCGACCGGCGGACAAGGTAGTCGTTGCAGAAAGTGAGCTGCTGAACTCCGCATGCCAATTGAGCCACGCGTACGTGCTGTTCCAGTTGCTTTCGGTCTGGGTCCAGTCGTCGTCGTCCTGGCCGGTCCACTTGTCACCGGCGTGAAGAATGTGGGCGGAAAGCAGGTGATTTGTGCTCAGCTGGTATTGCAGCTTGGTGAACACGTCGTAGTAGGTAGGTGAGATCGTGGCGTTGTTATCCATCAACTTCAAGAGGAGGTCCAGGTACCCCCTCCGAGCTGACGCCAACCATGTTCCCCTTCCATTCGCGAACGAACCCTCGTTCTTGACTGTTGCATTCATGAAGCTCAAGCCGAGTGTCGTTTTCATTCGGTCGGGGGGAGGGGTCGTCGTCTTCATGGCGAATACGCCCGCTAGCTTGTCGCCGTATTCGGCTGTGAACCCTCCAGTGGCAAGCTCGATGTCGCTGACCGATTCGACGTCGATAATGCTCAAGGCTCCATCCACGTCCTTGAGATGAAACGGTTCGTACAGCTCGAGACCGTCCAACACGTACAACACCTGATCGTCGGGACTTCCACGTACATGGAGCTTCGCCTTGATGTCGTGCGTTGCTATTCCCGGCAACCGATTGACTGCACGGTGAAGATCCTCTCCGAAATGGGGATACGTGCTCATTTCCTCGAGGGTGCGTGTCTGTGGAACCGCCACGACCTGTGCTTCGAGTATCCCATATGTGCTCGGAGTCACCACGATTTCACTAAGTCGTAGTGGCGCAGGCGTCATCAGCACCGTGAGTGGTTCGTCCCGTTCTGCTGAGACTCGGATGCCCTGCATTTCGAGCGGTGCGTACGCGAGCGCGCGGAACGTCAGGTCATATTCTCCGGCAGGGAGCGAGAGTTCGAACCATCCTCCCTGATCGGTGCGCAGCTCTCCGAGTCTGCCTGCAACCTGAACGCGCGCGCCGAAGACCGGTTGGCTATCGGAAGCGCTCAAGACAACACCCGCTACCGTAGTGCCTTGCCGTACGATTCGATCCGTCGATGCAGGGCGGCCGACAGAGCCCGAAGTGCCAATGACGACGCCACCTGTTGTTTCCACGTAGCCGAGGCCGGCTCCATTCAGTATCCTCTCGAGCGCCTCACGCACCGACACCTCCACGCACACGCAGCTCACAACCCCCGTGCCTTTGAAGACTGCCGGATCGTATGTGAGAGGCACACCGGATTGTTCCGAGAGCAGACGTATTGCTGTTTCCACCGACACGGAACGCACGTCGAGTCGTGCGCCGCGCTGCAGGAAGCTGCCCTGTTCCTGAGGAGAGGCCTCACGGGCCAAGGATAACGTGATTGTGAGGGTTGAAAGGACAACGGCCGTCGAGCGGTTCAAACCGATCATAGCGAAACCTCCTTGATCCGCGTACGTCTTCGGAACGGGCTGTTCAGGTTGTTTGCCTCATGGTTGCTCAGTGGAGACACGGACGAGTGCGGCGCTCACTACCAACGGCCATTGCCGAGCAAGACAGGAAGCACTCGGCATTCAATTCGCTTCAAGCAGTCGCGTCTGTTTGCTCTGGGAGCGATTCCTCGATGGAATCATAGAAGTAGCGAGCCAGCAGCCGACGGATGTCATCCATCGCCAGCTTGAGATGATTGGCGACCGTCTGCGGTGCTATGTGCAATATGGCGGCGGCATCTTTGTGGGACAGGCCTTGCATCCGCACGAGCAACAGTACCTCACGGCGCCGCTCCGGGAGAGAGTTCACAGCCTTGGTCACAATGTCCCGGACCTCTTCCTTTCCGATCACGGCTTCCGGGGTGAGTGGGGCAGGTGGTGGTGATGCCCCCAAGTGGGCGCGCTCGCGCGCCGATCGACGCCTCAGGCCATCGAGGCACAAGTTTCGGACTATTCGAAGCAGCAGCGGTAGTACCGAGCCCTCGACGCGCCACGCATCTCGGCGTTCCCATAGGCGCTCGAATGTCTCCGATGCCACGTCCTCGGCTTCGTCGCGATTCCCCAGCAAACCCGAGGCGTATCGAACCAATGAGGGCCAATAGCGTTCGAGGATCACACCTAGCGCCGCAGAATCACCTCTGCCCATGCGCGATACAAGTGCAACATCGGGATGGGCTGACATCACCGAGTACTTCGTCGCTGCACGGTCTGTTGCTCTCTCCGATCCTTCATACGCAGACCTTCCGTGACGGGGCCAAGGAGAAACTCGGCTCGGAAGAAAGCACCGCTGCCAAAGCACTTCCTGCACTGATACGGATTGGTGGCCACAACTCTACCAATGGTGGCCGCGGGGTTTTGGTCGGTCAGTCAGGCAAAGGGGAAGGCCATCGCAGCGGATGTACCCGAACTCCGATTAGTAAATGTCCGACCTCCGGTGCGTTACCCGCATGACATGGAGGTGTTGCGGAAAATGAAGGATCTGATCCTGTCAGTACTGAGTGGCGAAGCGACGCCACATGACGCGCGCAAGCTCGATCGATGGCGCAATGAGTCGCCCGAGAATGAGCGTTTCTATCAGGAATTCGCGCACACGTGGCAGGCTTTGTCTCTCCACGCATCTCAAGGTCCGGTATCGGCGCCACCGCCGCTCGAGCAGGTCGTGGCTGCCGGAGATCGCAGGCGGCGGAAGGCTGTTCCGCTCAGAGCTTTGTCCGAACGGCCGTCGGGGGGCTGGTGGTGGGCGACGGCAGCCGCTGCAGTGTTAGCGCTCTTGATTGGCCTGCCAGTCCTAAGAAGCATGTCCCCCGCGTTGAGTATCAATACTGGAAGCGCTGAAACGAGGACCGTCCCACTCGAAGATGGCAGCGTCGTTAGACTCGGTCCCAACAGCAGACTAGCCTTTTGGAACGGGAGGCATAGGCGAGCGGATTTTTCCGGTCGTGCTTTCTTTGCTGTCGCATCCGATTCGAGCTCGCCTTTTCTGGTGGAGACCGGCGTGGGCACCGCCGAAGTCCTCGGAACGCGCTTTGAGGCTAGCACGAGAGGAGATTCGCTCCGCCTCGTGGTTGTCGAAGGTAAAGTGGCTCTCATCGCCTCAAAGCATCGGGTGGAGGCAACGGGTGGACAGATGGCCCGAATCCTCGCTGGTGAACCGCCATCCGCACCGGAGACCGTGGACGTTTGGAGTATGCTGGATTGGCAGGATGGTCTACTGCTCTTCCAGGATACGCCGCTCGCAGATGTCGCTACCGAGTTGGAGAGGTTCTTCGGCGTCTCGATTGAAGTACGAGACGCGGCACTCCGGCGTCGTGTGGTGACCGCATGGTTTGAAAACGAACCGTTGGAAGATGTGGTCGGGACGATCTGTCACGTCGTCGGAGCGGTGTGTACGCTCGGCGATAGTGTGGTGATGGCGTCATGAAGACGATCCGCCAGACAGCGCTTGCGATTCTTTTCTGCGGCGTCTCCGCCACACTGTCGGCACAGCAGCGACCCCCCGGCAGCGATTCGCCGCTCCTGCAACGACGAGCGGGTCTTGACATTCGAGACGTGTCGCTCGAAGAAGCTCTCTCTCTCCTGAGAATGAGATCTGGGGTGTCGCTGGCGTTCAGTTCCGATCATCTGAGAGGGCGTGCGTTGGTCGATTGCGCCTGTACAGAGGTTACAGTAGGCGAGGCCCTCGACACGTTGCTCGCGGGTACCGGCCTGAAGTACCACGAGACGCCAAACCGCGTGGTTGTAGGTACGGGGGGCGGACGGCTGATCAGGGCAGAGGACAAGCGCCCCGAGCCGGCTCGCGGCACAATCGCGGGCCTCGTGCTGTCAGCCGAAGACAGCGTGCCCATTCCTTCCGCCGCGGTGCAGGTGGTCGGGCGCCTTGGAGAGGTCCGCACCGACGCAGAAGGACATTTCCGGTTGTCTTTGGCACCAGGGACTTACGAGATAACCGTGAAAGCACTCGGGTACACGCCGAGTACGCTCTACCGCGTTAGAGTCGTGGATGGCGAGGTCAACGACGTGATCTTCGTTTTGACGAGAACGGCTCTGCGCCTGCGAGACATCGTGGTAACGCCCAGCACATATGGAATCCTCACTCCCGAGGCGGTCGCCACTCAACAGACTCTGACTCGCGACGAGATCAACAATCGACCTCACTTTGGGGAAGATCTCTATCGGTCTCTCTACCACCTGCCAGGAGTTGTGACTCACGACGTGTCGGCAAAGCTCCAGGTTCGTGGGAGCAACAACAACGAGATCCTGCAGACATTGGACGGGCTTGAGTTGTACGAACCCCTTCACCTGAAGGACTTAGGCGGTGCTGCCAGTATCATCGATGTAGAGGCGGTGGCCGACCTCAATCTGAGTACGGGTGGGTTCACGGCCGATTATGGTGACAAGCTCGCGGGTGTCTTCGCGATGCGAAGCGCCACACCGCTCCCCGACCGAACGACGACGACGCTCGGTGTAAGCCTTATGACATTCTCCGCCAAGAGTCAGGGCGGGTTCGCGGGTGGAAAGGGAACCTGGCTCTTCTCGGCACGAAGAGGTTTCCTCGACGTCGTCTTAAGGCTACTTGGTGCTACGGAAGACATCAAACCGACATACTACGACTTCTTCACCAAGACTCAGTATCAACTCAATCAGAGGCATCTGGTCTCCGTCCATGCACTTTACGCAGGTGACAAGTTCTTCATGCTCGAGGGCGATGACACTGAGATCCATAGTGGATGGGGTTCGAGTTACGCGTGGGTGAACTGGCATGCGGATTTCTCCACTACCGTTTCGGCTCATACGGTATTGTCGACGGGGCGTGTCACCAGAGACAGGTCTGGTCAGGACTTCTTCGACTGGGATACCACCTGGAGGGAACTGCAGGTGGAGGATCGCGCGACGCTCGACTTCTTCGGCCTCAGGCAGGATTGGAGCCTACTGCTCTCGGATCGCTTCCTGCTGAGGTGGGGATTCGATGCGAAGAGGGCAACTGCCAACTACGACTACATCCGTTGGCGGTTGAACTGGATACCGAATCTCACCAATCCATTTGCTCCCCCTTGGAGTCCATCCCACGATTCACTCACAGTGGACCTGAAGCCTACCGGACAGGAGTTGGCTGCCTACATCTCGGGACGGTCACGACCTCTAGAGCAACTCACGACTGAATTTGGATTGCGGCACGACTATCAATCCCATACAGGTGATCAGGCACTCAGTCCGCGCATAAACGTCGCACTGGACATCGCGCCAACCACCGTGCTGCGCGGTGCGTGGGGATCTTTCTATCAGTCTCACGATCTCCGAGCTCTCGACGTGATGAACGGCGTGACCCAGTTCTACCCGGCGCAACGTGCAGAGCATCGAATCCTGGGGCTGTCACATGCGTTCAGAAACGGTACGTCGATTCGCATCGAGGCTTACGAACGGCGAATCTCGAACCCGTGGCCCGAGTACCGCGATCTCCAGCCGGAGATGACCGATGTCGTGCAGGAGGAGCATCCTGAGCACATTCTACGCGTCGATCCGACCCGTGGCTTGGCTCGCGGCATTGAGTTCCTGGTGAAACGCGACGCCGGTGGGCCCTTCGCCTGGGCCGCAACCTATGCCTTGGCTGAGGCCGAGGACGAGATCGATGGGGAATGGATACCACGCCCGCGGGATCAGCGACATGCGGTTCATCTAGAGTTCGCTCTCAGGCCGAACGCCAGTTGGTCTCTGAGTGGTGGATGGCACTACCACTCGGCATGGCCAGGCACACAGCTCGACTTTGAGGTCCGCACCCTTGCGAATGGTGAGCCGTTCAGCAAAGGGGTGTTCGGTCCCATGCACGCTTTACGGTTGCCTGCCTACCACCGGCTGGACCTCCGGGCATCGCGGCACCTGCAACTTGGCAGAGGTAGGCTCACCCTCTTCATCGACATCTTCAACCTATACGGAAGGCCGAACGTCGAGACATACGAGTACTTCATGTCCGTCGAGACCGACCGACTCAACGTCTTCAGGGAGTATGAGGACATGATTGGAGTGCTACCGAATATCGGTGCGCGCTGGGAGTTCTGATGGGACTCACTTGTGGTGGACAGAAGGTGCGGCGATGCTTCGCCCTCGTAACAGCCGGTGTTGTGGTCTGGACAGCGTGCGGGGAGATGGCGAATGAAATCACCAGCGTGACATTACTGCCAACCGAGCCCGTCTTCACGGACCATACGACCGAATCCTTCTACCTGCCGATGCGCGACGGCGTGCGGGTAGCCCTGGATGTTCATGTTCCGCAACCGCTTTCCATGGCCGCGGAAGTGCCCACCATTGTCGTGATGACGCGATACTGGCGCAGTGAGGAGGACGGTGAGAATCCGTACATGGACTGGCGCATCGAAGAGGCGACAAGGCGCGGATATGCTCTTGTTTTGATCGATGAACGAGGAACCGGCGCGTCCTTCGGTACATGGCGACACCCCTGGGCGGAAGAGAGCCGGTTGGACTTCGCCGAGGCCGTTGACTGGGTGACCGCTCAGTCCTGGTCGAACGGCAGCGTTGGGGCTTGGGGAATATCGTACCTCGGCATGACTGCACAGCTCCTTCCGGCTACTCAGCATCCAGCCGTGCGAGTGAGCATTCCCACGTTCACGCAATACGATTTGTACACGGATATCGCGTTCCCCGGCGGAATCTTTAACGACCTATACGTGGAAGACTGGAGAT
>JBDGYW010000194.1:0-10913 GCA_039588935.1 Gemmatimonadota bacterium
GAAACTCGGGCGGAATGGAGGAAACGATATGCCGCTTAAGGAACCGCCATTCGGGACTGTGCCGATTTCAATCGCTTCGATGGCGGCAATCTCTCCGTGGTCGAGCGGATGGGCCAGGACAAGCGCATTCGTCGGCCGTACTGCAAAACCTGCGGCCCCCGTTTCAGCGAACGCCAGGGCTCGCTCATGCAAGACACCAAGCCGCCGGCCGTGGATGTCGTGCGGATTGTCAAATGTCTCGGCCATGGCTGCTCCATCGAGGCGACCGCCGACATCTGCGAGGTGGATCCCCGCGCCGTGCAGCGGTTGCTGGAGAGAGCGGGCCCCCGCGCCGCGGACTTCCATCGTCTGCAACTGGAACAGCTGGACCATCCTCTCGACGCGGTGGAGCTGGATGAACTGTACGGCGAGACCGTCAAGCGCAGACGGCACGCTGAAAAGGTTACGATGCCCAAACGGCGGCGCCGACGCTTCCGGAAAAAAAGGGCAAGACGTGGCTTCATACGGCTCTGGCCGTGACCAGCCGGTTTCTTCTCGAATCGATCGTTGGCCCTCGCACGCTCGAGACCGCGATGCAATTGGCCGCTTCGGTGGCGTTGTGTGCCCAGAACAAGGCGCTCCCGTTGATTTTGATCGACGAACGCCTGCCGTGCCCCCAAGCCCTGCTTCAGGTCTTCGGGCAGATCAAGCATCGGCGGCGTCGGCACGGCCGGGGGCGACACAAGTATCCTCGTCTCAAACCCCCGCCGGAGTTGCAGGTGGGTGTGGTCAAGAAGATCCGAGACGCCCGCGGCAATCTGTTGAAGGTCTCGACGAAAGCCTTGTTCGGCCGAAAGCGACAGATCGAACAGCGGATTCAGGAACTCGGCATTGGCCGCCAGATCAACACCTCTCATGTAGAACGGCTCAACGGCACGATCCGGGGCCAACAGGCGCGCCTGGCACGACGCACTCGCAACGGGTCGCATCGGGAGACTCTGCTGCAATACTCGATATGGCTGTGGCGCGACTTGTACAACTGGACGCGGGTGCATTACTCGCTGCTGGACGCAACGCCGGCGATGGCGTTGGGTCTGGCCGAGGAAGTATGGGCGGTCCTGAAGTATGTGCTGTACCCTGTTGATGTCAGCGCCTCGCAACGTCAGGACTGGACCGAACAGCGCAACGGCGTGCTGGAATCAGCCATAGAAGTCTATAGGAGAAACAAAGCTCTACCAACATCGTGAGGTAGCACCCGATCCTTTGTGGACGCAATATACAAGTCATTCAAGTCGGCAATCAGCGCATCAGGACGTTTGGCGGTTTGCGGGCCCCGCTTGTCGATGCCTGCCCGGACTTTGACAAGCGCCTGAATGGTATCATCGATCTCCATGATCTGACGCCTCCAAAGCTCTCAGACATTCTATCGTTCTGTAACGATCACTGTCTGGATTCTACACGAGAGCCGGCACGACGACTACTGTAAGGTCGGCGGGTGTTCATATACCTCCTGGGGCCTGAGCTCCATGAGGGCGGCCTCGTGGGTGCCACACGTATCGAATTCATCGGAAAGACGCACGCATCTCAATTGCCATTCAAGATGCGGGGACGGTCTGGACACGTGACGGTTGCCTTACACATGCTGTGTGCCCAGGATCGGGTCGTTTTCGAGATATCGCTCCCAATCCGCCATAGTATCCAGCATCATCCTTCCGTTCTTGCAGTCCTCAATGGTCATCTTGCCTGCCTGCACCAGCTCGTAATAGGGTCCGATGTCACGCTGACGATACAGATTGGCAAGGTTCTGATAGAACTCCTCACGTGGCAGGCGGGTCGGCAGAACGGCATGCAATGTGTCGAAGCAGGAGTAGTCGTCCGTCAACAGATCGTCATGACGATCTCGATAGAGTTGCGTTCCCGGCAGAGGAGTGAGAACTGTAAACTGTGTGTGGGTGATTTGCCTCTCGCTCACATAGTCGCGGAGCCGCTTGAAGTCTTCCTCGGTCCAGTCTGGATCGACGATGAAGGCACCCCATATGATCACGCCATTGTCCTGGAGAACTCTGATGGCCTGGTTGTTGGTGCCAATGTCGCAGGATTTGTTGACGTTCCTGAGCGTCTCGTCACAGCCGCCCTCCAGTCCCAGAAGAACGGCGTACAAGCCGATATCGACCCATTTTTCCACCAATTCTGGATGTCTCGCGATGGAATCCGTGCGGCACTCCATTGAGAATTTCTTCCGAATACCGTCGGCCCTGATCATATCTGCGATAGCATCTTCTCGCCGGCGGTTCATGAGGAAGTTGTCATCGACAAGCGTGATGTGGTCGCTGGAGACAGCGCCAATCTCCGATACGACTTTCTGCGCCGGCATTTGGCAGACGGAGCCGTGATAGAACTCGTGAACGCTGCAGAACTTGCACCGGAACGGGCAGCCTCTCGATGTGGCAACGGAGGTGTCGGGCTTGTCGAAGAGAAAGAAGTACTCGTTTCGATAGGACTCAGTCAAGTCTCGACGCGGCATGGGTAGACTGCCTAGGTCAACGCGGTCTTCCGACTGGTGGTTGCGAACAAATACGCCGTCACGATCTTGCCAGACCACATTGGGCACGCCGTCTAGGCCGCGCCGGTCTGCCACCGCCCGGGCCAACTGCCAGAACATAAGCTCTGCTTCGCCGATGGCAACGGCATCCACCTGGGGAACAAAGAAGTCGTCCGGCAGAAGTGTCGCATGGTGACCGCCTACCACCGTGAAGATCTCCCCAGAAAATGACTTGACCCGCTGTAATACGTTCTGGGCGGCGTACACCTCAGGGGTCAGCGCGGTGACCGCGACCATTTCCGGCCAGAACTTGTGTAGCGCCGCCTCAAGATTGTCGTCCAGGCGCATGTCGAGGATGCGAACGTCATGCTCGGGAACCGTCGCGGCGACCATTTCCAAATGCAACGGCTCCGGCAATGCCACTGTGCGAAATCCGACCGCCTGAGATAGATCAGGTTGAACCAGCAACACTCGCAAGATGACACCTTTCGTATCAGGTTCCCGAGTCAGACTGTTCTTCTTCGCTCAAGACGATTGTGCCTTCTGGTGATTCGGGGTGCTTCGTGAATTTCTCTGCAACAGCGGATCCAGGTGGGCTGTCCTGAAATGTAGGTACTGTTGCGGGAGAAGCTCTGTTCCATATATCGGCGGACGTTCCTGAATACCGCCACATTTTATCCAGCCCTGCGGAATGCCGTCGGAATGTTGATCCAGCCGGTATGAATGCCTCAACGACATTAGCGCCGCGAGTCGGGTTAGACGATTGCGAGCACCGCCCGCGGCGAACATTTCACACAGGATCCCCTTGGTACATTGCCAGCCTTAAGGCCTGTTGATACTCCCGGCAGAGGCTGTTTACACCGCAGACACCGTGCCGATTCGCTCCGACGGCCCGTGGGATCGCTCGGATGTGTGTTCCGGTCTGGTTGTTCTTGGCATGAAGAGGCTCCCGCGCGAACGCGGAACTCCCGATTCAGCAAATTCTGCGAACCTCAGCGGGCCGAGACGTTGGTGGCCTCCGGGCCTTTTCTGCCCTCACCGGTCGTATACTCCACCGCTTGACCTTCTTGAAGCGATTTGAATCCACCGCCGTTGATGTTGGAATGATGGACAAACAAGTCCTCACCGCCAGCGTCTGGCACGATGAATCCGAAACCCTTTTGATCGCTGAACCATTTTACTGTTCCCTGTGCCACGTGTTCTACTTCTGAGGCCCTCAGAGGCCTACAAACGCACTTCCCTCTGTTTCTATCCAAGGGGTACACTTCGAGGGGGGGAGGATACTCCTTAACAGATCATACACTATGTCGTCGCGCGGCACAGTTGTCAACTGGTGAAAAGCGCCAGATAGGGAGCAAGTCATTCCGGCTGGAGTCAAGATCGACTTGGTCCCGAACGGAATGCATCCCGCCCGGCGAGATTCCCGACAGGTTGACTTGTGAGGTCTTTGTGTATTGCGATCCGACGCCGGAGCGGTCCGTCTATATCGGCTTTCCGGCGGCGTTTGGCAACCAGGGACCGTTTTTCAATCGCTTCGTGATCAATAGTGGGTGGTGGAGAGACCGGGATCGTGCTGTTCACGCCGAGGGGCAGCGGCTCTGTCACGACCGAACGGGGACAGTTCCAGGTCGGCACCTGGTGCGCAGTGCGGGCGGACTTCGACTACAAGAACCTTGTCGCAGACTTCTGCTTAGATGGCGAGCGGACGGCTACCGAGGTCACGATCTTTCCGCGCGTGTTTGATACGTGGGATTACGGACGCGTGACTTTGAAAAAGTGGGGTGTTAGTCAGTACAGTTGGCCCGGCGGCGGGACGGGAGTCATCTACATTGACGATGTGAACATCTGCGGAGAGTAGCGAGTCTGAGCCTCAGACTGCCGTTCGGCGGCTATCCCCAATCGCGCGGCGAGCCAGCTTTTAGATACATCGGCCGAAATCGTCATCCACATCCCGGCCCGAGCGACGGCTTCATCATTTGGGGTGCCGCCTGATCACTTCCTCCGACTCCAGGGGGCACCGTACCCAAGGGTCGGCCGGGGCGGCGCTCCCATACGATTGCCGGTGGCATCGCAGTCGAACTTGGCGCAGCTCCGAGAGGGGGAGTTTCTCGAAGGATTGGTTGCCCACCGTGTACTTCGCCACGTTGGCGGACAACTGAGCCGTAATGGCCCCTTTGACGGCGGTCAGCATTGCTTGGTCTGTAGCCATCGAGCCCAGCGTAGGCGACGGGCCGGCGAGGGCCCAGAAGGGCGTTACTACAGATGAGTCGTGACCGGAGAAAACTCTTGGAGAAAACGGGACGACCGAGTTGGCTGCGGCGAGGCCAGATCGCGAGACTATTACTCCGATAGCGACGCAACGAAGGACCATTCTGGGTGACGGCCTTGCGCCGACGGCTTTCGTGCGGGGCCATCATCTCCACGCGTCGCTCGTCGGCGAGACGAGCGTCCAGGGGATCGCCGCCACAGGCTTTATCGCCAATGAGACGCCCGGGAAGCTCATCAAGATCGGAGCCAAAGTGGTCAGGCATTCCCGGTACGGGGTGTTCCAGATGGCGGAGCTGGCCGTGCCGAGGCTGCTCTTTGGGGAAATCCTTGGTTTCATCGGGCGTTTGAGAGCCCGCCCAGAACTTGTGAGGGAAGGATGGCGCTCTGCGAGGGGCGAATCCGGTTCGCTGATGACGAAACCTGGGATCGAGATCTGTCCAGAAAGTGGAGGAATGCTGAGAATCCCCGACAAATTCTCGGATTTTTAGCGAACCCATGGCCGGAACGCCTACTAAAACTCGGGGAACTGAATGAAGCACGGTGGCATTAGGCGTACATCCTGCGGCAGCACCACGTTGGAAGGCAGACGGGAAATCGCGGTCAAAGGCTCGGGCGGTGCTGCGTTTGGGTTCGATGGCTCGTTCGACGGTTTCTGGCCGGGCTTGACCTGGATGACGTGGCAGTAGCGCGGCTGCGGCGGGGCGTTTCGAGGCCCCGGCCTTACAGCCGGCCGTCAAGTCTCTGGAGGTATCCCGTGCGCCAGGACTGAGAGTGGCGCCGTCGCGGAGAACCAGGCGACGGCAGGGCAGGAAACCTCGGGAAACGGACGAGAACGGCGGGTCGCTCGGCAGAATTGCGGGCTTGTGAAATGACGAATTCTCAGTTCAGTGAGGCAATTGCGTTGATGTGCGTTTTGGCGGTGGTGGCAGGGCCGTGCGGCTGTCAGTCATCGGAAGCGCCGGACACCGCCTCGGCGCGCACACCGGTGACGGGGTTTCTCAGTGATTACTCCCGTTTGGAGAGCGTAGACAATTCAACCCTTCGGTACATAGACCGAGATAACCGGCTGCATTTCTACACGAAGTTCATTGTCGAGCCGGTCGTCGTCCATTGGCACGCGGATCAACCGCCTCCTGATGTGCCTGCGAGTCAGATGGAGAGACTGACGCAGTACGCGCACCAGGCCATTGTGCGGGCAGTTGAGCACCGGTACCTGGTGGTCTCCGAGTCGGGTCGGGGTGTGGGACGGGTCCGTGTGGCGCTGACCGATTTGGCCCCCCCGTCTGATGGCGTATTCCCACGGGGCCTCATTTCGATGGAGGCCGAGGTCGTTGACTCGGTAACGGGGCGGCAGATCGCCGCCGTCGTGCAGACACAAACAGGGCAGCCCCGAGGCGTGGGTAGTATGGCCAACGTTGCCGCGGCGGCCAGACGTACCGCCAGGCGTACAACGCGCCGTGTAGTGAGGCGCCGGGGATTATTGAACTGGGCACAGCCTGTCAGGGCGTACAGACGACTGTGACGCCGCTGGCAACAGGCTCGGCAGAACATCTGAAACTAACAGTTGTGGAGGGGCGACAATGAAAAACAAAAGAACGTATGCAGTGTGGGTGAGCCTGATATTGGCCTTGCTCTTTCTGGTAGCACCGTTGCACGCCAAAGAGGCGGGGGGGAACACTGGGGGTGACCTGGCCAAGGCGACACAGAACGCGGTGGCGGATCCGATCAGCCTGCCGTTTCAGTGGAATACGTTCCTCAATACAGGGCCCGACTGGCAACTGCAGTTCCAGGTTCAATTCCTGTTTCCCAAGGCAAGCAGCAGGCGCAGGTGTGGACGGACACACATCATGCGTATCCTTTGGGGTCGTTGGATTCAAGGACGAATATGCCCCGTTCGAGGTGCGGGCGGCCTTGGCCAAACTCCAGCAGGAGTATCTGATCGGTTCTGATCGATGTGGAAGATGTCGTGGTGGTGACGAAGAGGAATTACGTGATCTGTTGTCAGACATATAGCTCGAGTGTACTTGGGGTCATTGGCAAGATGATCTACCCGAAGGTGAGATCATTCCAACGTCAAAAGGAGTGTGTCATGAAGGCAAGCAGAGAGCATACCCAATCCACTGTCAAGCAGAGGGCCACGGTCTGGCCTGTCACGAGCCGGAGACAATCTGCGTTGAGATTCCATCTCACACTGATCATAGGCATGACGTGTTTGTGCGGCTCATTCATGCAGCGGGCCTCGGGCGATACCTTGCAGTTGCGAGATGGCACGGCGTTGCAAGGTGGCCTTGTCAGTTGCGATGCTCAAACCATCAAGTTTGCCACCGACCAGGGTGTGCAGTCGATACCGCGCGCTCAGGCTCTGGTGCTGACCTTCGCGGCGTCAGCGGCGCCGGCGCCAGCCGCGTCTCCGGGGCCGGCCGCGACTCCGGCCGCTTCGCCTCCGCAACCCTCTGGGCCCGTGACCATACCGGCCGGTACTGTACTCATGGTGCAGACAACCAACCAGGTCAGTTCGCAGACCCCGGAGGGCCAGCGTTTCAGCGCTAAGCTGGCGGCCAACTTAAAGGCTGGCTCCGTGGTGGTCGCGCCCGCCGGTACCACGGTCTATGGCCGCGTGACCAAATCGAGCCAGGCGGGGCGTCTGGTAGGGAAGTCCAAGCTCGAGCTGGCTTTGAGCGAGGTCAACATCAAGGGAACGATGTATCCGCTGATGACGAGCAACTTTGCCGAGGCGGGCAAGAGCTCGTTCCGCAAGACCGCCCGCAACGCCGGTATGGGTGCCCTGATCGGCGGCGCGTTCGGTGACAGTGACGACGCCAAGAAGGGGGCTGCCATCGGTGTCGGGGTCTCGGTGTTGCGAAAAGGGCAATCTGTGGTCGTACCCGCCGGCGCTATGCTGGAGTTCCGCATGACACAGCCCCTGACGATAACGCCGTGATCTTAGACCCAGAACCAGGAGACCTACAGACCAAAGGAGGTCGTCATAATGAATTCTCGCATAGTGTGTGTCACGTTATCGATGTTGGCCTGTCTCTGGATGTTACCGCAGGAGGCGGCTCGGGCGAATCTTGAAGAGGATCCGGTTCAGGCTCACATCGATGCCGTTCGGATCGAACTGGCCGAAGGCAAAGTCCGCCTCATCAGCGACACGATGAGATTGAGCGACGAGGAAGCCGAAATCTTCTGGCCCCTCTATCAGGAATACGAGATTGAACTCTTCGGGATTGGCGATCGTCGACTGGACCTGATTGAGCGGTTCGTTGCCGCGCACCAGAGCAAGGCTCTGGATGAAGTGGAAGCCGAGAAAATGATTGTGGACTGGTTCCAGCAGGAAACAGACCGGCTCGGGCTTCTCAAGAAGTACCAGAGACGGATCGTCAATGAACTCTCGGCATTGCGTGCTATTCAGTTTCTCCAGATTGAGCATCGTGTCAATACGGTGATCGATATCATGATTGCCTCGGAACTGCCCTTGTTTAGACCTGGCGAGCCGCAGGCGGCGAAGAAGGGGCTTCCAGAGAAGAAATCGCAAGCGGTTCCAATAGAAACGGCCTGGCAGGGTGATTACCCGATTGATGCCTTGAAGAGACTGCCGGCCGGACAGCAAGAAGCCGCGACGGGTTACATTGAAGATGCGCCGACGTTTACATCGGTCTGGCGAGCATTCGAGCCGGGTGAGGCCGTGCCTCAAGTAGATTTCGAGCACGATCTGGTCGTCTTCGCTCGCAACGTGCATTTCTACAACCGGACGAGGATCGTCAGAGTGCAGATCACGGATGGGGCCCTTCAAGTTCTTGCGGCGGAGACTATGTCCGCCGCCCCAATTGAAGGCGAAGTGGCGATGGCGCTGGCGGTCATTCCCCGTACGGGCGTTGAAGCCATCCGAGTTGGCGAGAGGCGTGTGTCCCTCTTAACGCCATCAGCACGCCCTGACAGTCAGCGGTCTCAGCATGATCCCGAAGAGTTGGAGTAGAGATGCGATGGCCGTCTCCGGCATACGTGGAGGCTTGAGTCTACAGAGAAAAGAGAACACTACTATGAACTGAAATCGTGTATCGAGTCTTGTCAGTGCCATGTTGCTCGTCAGTTGCGCATCCGTTCCGACCAAGGACATTGCGGTGGATGCCGATCAACGAATACAATGCCTACTCGTTCAACAGTGTGACTTCGAAGAGGAACGCCGATGGCAGCGTCACCATCCATTTCGGCGGTGACTCAAAGCAATCAAACTATTTTCCACTGGTGAAGGGCTGGAACTACATTGTGCGCCAGTATCGACCGCGCAAGGAGATTTTCGCGGGCAAGTGGAAGGTGCCGGAACCGGTCGAGGTAAAGTGATAGCGAGCAAAAGTTTAAGAGTAGTCGATTAAGGTCAGCTAAAAACATATGAGGAATGAAATGAAGAGGTTATCAGCAGTAATCAGCCTATTGGCTATGGTTCTCATGGTCAGCCAAGTTCTTGCCCAATCCATGCCCACCGACCCCATTGGCGGTAAACCACCGGCAGGATCGGAACCGTCGGTTACGGATTTGGAGGATCGGAACCGTCGGTTACGGATTTGGACTACCAGGTAAAATACCATCGGGCTTTTGAGGCGGTGCTTTGGTCAATGCCCGCTGTCGGGATTTATGGATTCCATAAAGCGCCAGTCACCTTAGGGGGCGGGGCCAACACAATTCTTGCCTGGTCGAAACCGGCGAAACCAAACTCCGAGCTACTGACGGCTAACAACGTTACACCTTATCTGGTTTCTCAGACCGATCTGAGCAAGGGGCCGGTGGTGGTGGAAGTCCCGGCCGTGACCGACAAGGCCAGCCTTTACGGGCAAATCGTTGATCACTGGCAGATCTCCATTGCCGATGTCGGTCCATCTGGTGTCGACAAGGGCAAGGGCGGCAAGTTGCTGCTGACGCCTCCGGGATACAACGGCGAGATTCCTAAAGGCTATCTTGAGATAAAGAGCCCGAGCTATCGCGTAGCTTTCGCTTTCCGCTCGGTCAAGAGCGCGACGGGGACGACAGACGATGCATATGCCTATTCGAAGACTTTAAAAATGTATTATCTGGATGCCCCGAAACCCACCAAATTCATCGACCCAAGCGACAAACGCTTCCCAACACTGCCACGTTACGACGAGAGTTGGTTTGAGGACGTTTATGACATCATTAGCCTTGAGAACGCCTACCCCCGTGACAAGGTGATGATGGGGATGCTGGCCTCGCTTGGTATCGAAAAGGGCAAGCCCTATAAGCCGGACGCAAAGACCAAGAAGGCGATGCGCCAGGCAGTGATTGATGCCTACCACTATATGGCAGATCGTATGGTTAAGCCGACCGATCCTAATAGACGATGGTGGAAGAACAAATACTGGTACGATGGGCTATTTGCCGATCAGAATCGCACGTTCACGTGGGAGACGGACGATCTAATTGACCTGGATAATCGTGCTGATCGTTATTACATTGGGACCTACTATCCGTATCTGTTTGCTCTCGCAGACAAGGACGGCAATACGCTTGAAGCAGGAAAGATGTACTCGTTCACCATGCCTGCGAAGGTGCCGGTTAAACAGTTCTGGTCCCTGATCGTTTACGATCTGGAAACAGTGGCCTTCATCTACAGTCCTGAAGAGAGGGCAGGTCTATCCTCCTTCGACTTGCCGACGATGAAGAAGAATACCGACGGTAGCGTCACACTCTACTTTGGTCCTAAAGCACCCAAAGGGCTAGAATCCAACTGGATTCCAACATCAGGCAAGAAACCGTTTCCTGTTGTTCGAATGTACGGAGGTAAGGACGAGTTTTGGGATAAGTCCTGGGAAATGCCGGATGTTGAACTGGTGAAGTAAGTTCAATGCATATCAGCTTAACCCTACAAGGAGAACGAATATAATGACAAAACAATCATTCACAGTAGTACTTACAGCACTGATGCTGGCTGGGCTGATTACTGGATGTGCCACCCAAGAGCCCAAGAAAACCGACTGGCGCGAGGATTACGCGTACTCGCTCGGCGTGCAGGCCTACATCTTCAGCTTCCCGTGGGTCTTTCTCCCGCAGCTTCAGTACGAATGGGTGGTTGTGCCGCCTAAGAACCCGAAACTGACTCCAAATATGCCGA
>JBDGYW010000195.1:0-3001 GCA_039588935.1 Gemmatimonadota bacterium
CGTATGACAATTCTCTAGTACACAGGTCGCGCGCGCCCGCACTACGTCCAGCTCTCTGGAGCAGACCGCCGCGGATCGAAAGCTGCTAGTGTGGGCGGTCCTGGTCGCATCCATCTGCATCGGCACGGCGATAGGAGTCACGACGCTTCGTTCAGTGGAGCGTCCAATGGCACGCCTGGCGGCCGCCGCCGAACGTTTCGGTGACGGTGACCTCAGACCAGTTTCAATAGGTCGGCTGCCGGAGGAGTTGGCTGGCCTGGGTGGGGCGATGGACAAGCTGGGAACTACCCTTCGTCGCCTGGTCGCTGAGGTGATAGCGGCGGCTGAATCGATTGCGACGACTGCGGATGATCTTTCTACAGGTAGTGGGCAGCTGGCGGCCAGTGCGGGGGAGGTATCGGCCGCGGTGATCGGGATCTCCGAGGGTGCGCACGGCCAGGTTGACAGTATGGAGAAGAGCACGACCGCTGCAGAACAGTTGGCCGGTGCCGTCACGGCATCCGGAGATGCGTCGAGCCGCGTCGTAAACCTGGGCGGCGACATCCACCGTTTGGCGGAGACCTATGGGCGCGATGTTTCGGCCGCAAGAGAGTCGTTACTTGCACTCGGGGACGTCGTTCGGGAAGCAGCCCGTCAGGTGGACGAACTCGATAAACTCTCCGAACCCATCTACGACTTCATCGATCTCATCAAGCGGATCTCATCCCAAACAAACCTCTTGGCACTGAATGCTGCGATAGAAGCTGCTCGTGCAGGTGAACGCGGCGTAGGCTTCTCGGTCGTTGCCGAGGAGGTGCGACAACTTGCAGAATCGAGCGCTCGTGCAGCCGAGGATGTCTCGGGGACAATTCAGACCATTAGAGACCATGTGGCTGAGATGGCCTCCACGATGTCCAGAGGACGGTCTCAGGTTCGTGGCATCGGGTCGGTGTCCGAGGGGGCAGCCAAGGCATTGGAGCAGATCGTCCTGGCCGTCCGAGAGGTCGAATCTGAGGCAAACCGTGTCGCTGGCGAGGCCACGAACAACCTCAATGCAGTAAAGGAGATAAAGAGGGAATTGCGCAGTGCTTCAGAGGCAGCTCACTCCCACGCCTTTGCGAGCCAGGACGTCGCGGCAACAGTCGAACAACAGGGAGCATCAACTCAGGAAGTGGCCGCTCGCGCCGCCGAACTCAGCAAAGTGGCGGAGCGGCTGCGCGTACTCGTAGGAGCGCTCAGGACCTAGCGCCGACCTTTCGCTGACCTTCCAGCGGCCTTCTTGGCGGCTTTCTTCTTGACCGTCTTCTTGGCGGTCTTCTTGGTTGTCTTTTTCGCGGCGGTCTTCTTGGTTGTCTTTTTCGCGGCGGTCTTCTTGGTTGTCTTTTTCGCGGCGGTCTTCTTGACTGTCTTCTTCTTAGCCCTTTTTGACTTGGCTTGGCCCTTCTTGGCAATCCCCTTGACCTCTTCGAGCAGTAGCGAACCCTCTGCGGACGGGATCAGACCTCTGCGAGTGGCATATTGCACCAACTCTTTGGCGTCGTTGATATCGAAATCGCGCAATCCGGCGCCGGCACGCACCATGTTCACGATCGCATCCGCGACCGGACTGCGAAGTACGCTAGCTAGCCCGGGAACCGTCTCCAAAAGTGACGAGAGCTGTGACTTGCCTAAGTCGCCCGGCATATGGGGAGTTCCCTTCAACAATAAAATGGGAGCGGCAAACTAGTAGACGTACAAGCCCACGTCAAGCAGGCCAATTGCCGGCGTATACCACATAACTCACACAAATTAAACAACTTACGGCACAAATATGGATTTTGAATCCACTTTTCCAACATCCAAGCTGCCGCCAGACTACGCCGGATTCGTGTACTTATGACCCAACCGAATTTCGCCGGCGTAGAGTCGTGGGTCGTCGCATTGACGCTGGCGCGCGGCGAAACACCCTCAGCTCCGATTGGGCCAGGATCTCGCCCAGCACCGTCTGCGTCTGTTGGTCAACCGGAAAACCCAGCCGCAGTTCTATCCGGTATTCGGCCCGATCGGCCCCACGCCCCTGGAGGACGAAACCCGATCGCTCCGGGCGCACGGCGTCCACCTCGATATCCGAAACCGGTAAAAAGTCCTTTCCCGTGTCTTTTGTAGCGCTCATTCCACACTCCTTTGGCACTCTCCGCTAGAGATAACCCCAGAAAGGCGTCCGTCAAGGGTACACCGATTGCCAGACAGCAACATTCGGGCTAGATTCTCCGTCCCCCAATTCTGTTTTTTCACTGGAGTCATGAGAGTGGGACGTCGAGGGATCAAGGAATACCGACCGGCGGAAGCGCTTCAGTTGATTCTCGCTGATCGCGACCGCGTATCACTGGGGTGTCCCTCATGTGGGCATCCAACGATTGACCGAACCCCTAAAAGACGTTTGAGCGGGACTCGGTGGAGTTCGCATCGCCAAGTAGTCTTGCGGTGCAACGAATGTGGCCGACAGGCTATGTACGTACCGAGAAGCGTCACACAACCTTCGCACCGGGAGCTAGTATAGAGTACGGATAGGCCACAGCCCGGCAGGATTTCGCCGGCTACCGGGTTTGGCTGATCTACCTCGTTTCTCTCGCAGAATGTCGTATTCGCGGCCTCGTATGGCTGTGCAGGGCCGCGCGTAGTAAGGAAGATGTTTCCAAACCTCTCTTTAGGTAATCCACTACCAGAATGGACATTGACGTCGCGTACTCGCGTTGAAGAACGAGGTCGCGACTGACATTGGAGCAGACCCGGGTCAGCTTGACGAGGTCGTTTCATAGATGTGAAACGGCCCACCGGTTCGAGCGTGAGTCGGCACCGGTGGGCCTTGTCTTTGCTGAGTTAGAACCGATCTAGAAGAAGAATCCCCACTCGAACCGTCCGGCCAGCCCCTGGGCGTTCTTCATGAATCCCCCCAAGGAGCCTCCAGCGAGCCGCATGAGGAAATTGCGACCTTCTACGGCTATGCCTCCTGTGTATCCAAGTCCTTGGTTCACGCCATAGA
>JBDGYW010000195.1:3043-12353 GCA_039588935.1 Gemmatimonadota bacterium
CGAAAACCGCCACGTTGAGCCCAGATCGACAGTGAGCGGTGCCGCAAAATCACCCGTAACCGGCAGCGTCGTGCTCGCATCCAATTGCAGAATTCGGTTTGCCCAAGCACTGGCCGAGAGACGCACAATACGCGGCAGAGTGACTGTTTGATCTGTGGTGTCTCTCACTTCGAAGTCCCTCAGCTGCACGTCATCCATGTCGAGGTCTGCGTCAAGCGAATCCAGCACTTCCTGCAACTCGGTGGTCGCCACATTGATGTTCCAGTCGCTCCGCTCAACATTCCAGACCGTAATCTTGCCTACGTTCGCTACCATCGCCTCCAAAGACAATCCTGATGTAGGCCAGACAACACGTACTAGAAAGTCGGCGGCGATCCCCCTGCCTTTTCTCGAGATCACATCGTCAAACTCGAAATCGTCCCAGCCTCCAACATTCCCTGTAATGGCCACCGCCTTCTCGAGAGCCACATTCGCTGTTACTTCGTCACCCGTTATCCGAATCAGTCCGCCATTTTCGATCGACGAAGCACCACGCCCATAAAAATGGGGGACCACGTACCGGCCTCCGAGTCCGAAGGTCAGAAAAGCCCCATCGATGGTCCCAAAAGGACCAGTGCGAATGAGGATGTGGCCGCCGATCTCGCTTGTGAGCAATGCATCAACCCGAGAATCACCTATCGTGAAGTCCTGCCGGGCGTCATTCCCGTCGCGGAGCAATGCGGCGAAGTCGTCGTCGAGGGACGCTCCACCGTAAGCCCGAGCCTGAGCTGTGAGCCCGATACTGAAGTGTCGGCCAATGGGCCCACCAACGTAGACTCCGCTCTCGGCCTGCGCGCTCGCGGCAAGGCCGGCACCCCTTGGAATGAGACCGAGTACATCCAACAGATCTCCGTAAAGCAGGCCATCGGGATTTTCGTCTTCATCGGTCAAAAACCTCAAGGCCCCGATGTCCTTGAAATTGAGCGCATTGTTTTGCCCACTTACTCCCACCGACGGTACGAATCCCCAATGCGGGATGAAAACATGCCGAAACGGATCAACGCGGAAGTGTGGCGTACGTAGATACCCTAGATCTATCCGGGCTGCCTGCGACTCTTCCGGAATAGTCTGGCCAGTCACGTCCGCACCAAGAATCACGCTGGCACATGCTAGTACCACGGCGATCCGGTTCACTGTCCACCTCCCCCAGCACTCAGCACAATTCGGGCTTGTGTGTTCAACGATATTTCATCTGTAGCGCGAATCGCCCCTCTTCCCCCACCTCCCGTACCCGGAAGCAACCGTGCTCTGACACTCGCTGATATATTCTCTCCCGTCAGTTGCCGCGCTTGCTCTCCAGTAAGCAAAACCGACACGGTGGTGGAGCTCGGAGTGGCAACGAGCCCCTGCGCATCCACCGTTGGAGCGCTGAGCGCGATTGTGTTCAGAATGACGGCACCGGGATAACTGAAGATGTCAACGTCCTCTCCAACCGAGCCCTCAACGAAGGCGATGTCGACCTCAACCCCGAACGGCGTATTGTTCACCGCGTCCGTCACAACGCCTGCGCTTTCGAGACGCTCCACCAGCTGATCGGCGTCCTCGGGATCCAGCTCCAGCCCGGTCTGGATCGTGTTGCGCGTAAAACTCACGCCGGTCGGTGGGATCGTGAAGTCCAGTCCGAGTGTCACACCCATTCCGACACTCACGGAGTCCGTTCGAGTTACGCGAGCCTGAGAGCCATCTCCGACGATCACGTTTCCGGCCGCTACGATCGCGGCGCGTTCGTCGTCCAACAAGAGATGAACCAGGCGATCGAGCAGGGGAGCAGCATCCAAATCCACATTACTTGTACGTGATGCTGCGAGAGTGAGCGTTGTCTCTCCTGGATCCGCGACCGCAACGAGTATCGGGGTACCACCCGCATCCTCTTCGAACAGGGGATTGCCAAACCCGTCACGGGGTACGTTCCCAGCCGCATCGAGGTTCACGACTCCAAGGTTGAACGCTGAAAGCACGGCTTGCACATCGTTGCCATTGCCGATGCTGAGTGAAATGGTGGCATTCTCGATGGTCGACGAGTCGATCGCGTCCTCCAGATCCCCGAGATCTAATTCCCCCCTCAGAACCTCCGTGCTGTCTTCGATACTCACGGTGAGTTCGGGCGTCTTCGTTGGATCGAGCACACCCGACATAGATTCAACCTCTAGCGTCGCGATACCCCCGAACTGGACGATCGCGCTGTCTCTTAGGCCGGCAGGAATTGGTGTGCTTCCAACGGTGCCACTGCCGACGACCGACACGCTGACCGAAGCAGGGACCACGGTCACATTCGCTAGATCAAAGGAGAGCACATCGCTGGCGTAGGACCCGTTGCCGGGCGAGGCAGGCAAAGTACCGCCTCCGACCAGAGGTCCCCCCCCAACTCGCGTGAATCCGTTCAAGGTGGTCGTGTACGTGACCGGGATCGGCAACCGGTTCCGGGTCGTCACCGTAAGGACGCCGGCGTAAACCACGACCGTGTCGACGTCATCGAGGATCGTATCAGATGCTAGTCCGTCGTATTCCACCGAGAAGGGGACTGCGGTTCCGGGCGGCACGGCTAGGGCCGCGGGCGGAAAGCTGACAACCAGTGTGTCGAGCTGGATGTTCTCGAACTCGAGCGCTTCACCAAAGTCTACGGGCACCGATCTCTGTTCGATCTCAACAGCGAGGAGGCCGCCTGCAAGCGTATCGAGATTGCTGTCCTCGAGCAGCGTCTGGGCCTTGAAGATTGTATCGATGATCGGTAGGGCGAACACCATCGTACGTTCCCCCCCCCGCCCCAGCTGATCCCTAGCTTCCAGGATGTTTGCTGGTTCGCAGGCGGTGGCGAGCAATACGAGCCCCACCAGTCCAACATTCGATCTTCTTGTTCCGAGCGTCATTGGCAGTTCCTTCCGGATTTGGAACTGAAAGTGGTAAAGACCCGTTGTCGGCGTTACCAACACCTTAAAGCGCAACCGACTTTTTGGCCAGAGTACGACAGTGGGCCGACAGAACCTGCCGGCCCACAATCCAACGTCGTTAGCCTTTGCCTTTCAGTCGGTCAGCCGACCGTTACTCCCCACCCATGTGCGGGTACCTATAGTCCGTAGGCGGCACGAAGGTCTCTTTGATGGTGCGAGCCGAAACCCAACGAACCAGGTTGAGCATCGATCCGGCCTTGTCGTTGGTGCCGCTGGCGCGTGAGCCGCCGAACGGCTGCTGTCCCACAACGGCGCCAGTAGGCTTGTCGTTCACATAGAAGTTGCCGGCCGAATGCCTGAGAGCCACGTGGGCTTCGTGGATTGCCTTCCTGTCTGTAGCAAACACGGCACCGGTCAATGCGTACGGCGATGTCGAATCGACCAGATTGAGAGTTTCCTCCCACTTCTTGTCAGGATACACGTAGAGCGTTACCACAGGCCCGAAAATCTCCTCTACCATCGTGATGTAGTCGGGTTTGTGGGCCTGAATCACCGTGGGCCGAATGAAATAGCCCTCAGTACCGTCGGACTCCCCGCCCACGAGCACATTGGCATCCGATGTCTTCCGGGCGTTACCGATATAGCTCGTGATCTTTTCGAAGGCCTTCTTGTCGATGACCGCACCCATGAAGTTGCGGAAGTCGGTCACATCACCCATCTGAAGCCCTTCCACCTGCGATAACAGCTGGTCCTTCATTCTCTTCCACAGCGACTCGGGGATATATACCCGCGATACCGCACTGCATTTCTGGCCCTGATACTCGTAACCACCTCTCACGATGGCCGTAGTCAGCGCGTCGGGGTCAGCACTCGCGTGAGCGATGATAAAGTCCTTGCCGCCTGTCTCACCCACAATGCGTGGATACGACCGATAATTCGGGATGTTCTCGCCGATCGTTCGCCAGAAGCTCTGAAACACCGGAGTGGAACCAGTGAAATGCACACCGGCGAAGCTTCTGTGGTTGAGAATGACGTCGGTGATATCACCCGACTCACCCGGCACGAAGTTGATCACGCCCGGGGGCATTCCTGCCTCTTCGAGCATCTTCGCGATATAGTATCCGCTCAGGATTGTCGTTCTGGACGGCTTCCAGATCACCGTGTTGCCCATCAATGCAGGCGAAGTCGGGAGGTTTCCGGCAATCGATGTGAAGTTGAATGGCGTGATGGCGTATACGAAACCTTCCAACGGCCGGTAATCCACGCGGTTCCACATGCCGGGACCGGAAATGGGCTGGTCCTGATAGAGCCGCTCGGCGAAATAGACGTTGAACCTGAAGAAATCGATCAGTTCGCAGGCTGCATCGATCTCAGCCTGATGCGCCGTCTTGCTCTGACAAAGCATGGTCGCCGCGTTGACCGTGTCCCTCCAAGTCGTGGCGAGTAGCTCTGCAGCTCTGAGAAGAACACTTGCCCGTTGCTCGAAGGTCCAGGTCGCCCAATCGGCTTGCGCATCGGCGGCCGCCTTGATCGCAGTGTCTACCTCCTTGGAGCCCGCCCAGTGCCACTTTGCCAACGAATGCGCATGGTCATGCGGCATCAGGTTGCTGGTCACCTTGGTGGTTCTCACCTCTTTGCCGCCGATGAGGATTGGAATCTCGATTTCCTCGGACGCCATCTCCTTCAGTTTTGCCTTGAGCGCGGTTCGCTCGGGAGTACCGGGTGCGTAAGAACGCACGGGTTCATTGATAGGAATTGGGCTCTGAAATTCACCGCTCATCGCAACTCACTCCTCGTTCCCGATCGAGTCAATTATGCCGCCGGGGGGTTGCCGTTTCTCGTATGGTGATTGCTCCTGGAACCTCACAATGTAGCCCATCGGCTGACTTGCTGATAGCCACGTCGAAGCCGTTTGCGAATTCGAAGTTGACGTTACCCTGGCGCGGGACGCCAAGGCGCGTACACTTGAGAGATGCAGGCGGGCGCGAGAGGTGAAAACGGGTGTTTCCCCAATAAGGACTCAACATGATCGTCCGTGACACAACGAGGCAGAATCACATATTGCTTTCTCTAATAGCACTCCTCGCGACCGGTGTCTTTCAAGTGTCGGCGCAGCAGACTGCAACCGCCAACACGGCCGATACACCGGCCGTCGGCATTTCGGGAATGGTGAGTTCCGCACATCCACTTGCCACCGAGGCCGGACTCAAGATTCTGGACTCCGGCGGCAACGCCTTCGATGCCGCAGTCGCCGTAGCGGCGATGCTGAACGTGGTCGAGCCGATGATGTCAGGAATCGGCGGATACGGAACGATTCTGGTCTATGATGCATCGACGGAGGAGACGTGGTTCCTGAATCCCTCGGGCCGGATCCCAGCGGCAGTGGATTCCGACGCATACCGCGAACCAACGCCTGGCTATAGGCAGAATCGGCGCGGTGCCAAGGCGGTCTCCACACCGGGCAACGCAAATGCCTGGGAGGCCATGTGGGAACGCTACGGCCGGCTCGATTGGCCCAGTTTGTTCGACCCGGCGATTGCGGCGGCACAAGATGGATTCGCGCTTGACGAACGCGTCGCGAGCTCGATCGAACGCGCGTTCTCGAGCTTCCCCGCACACGCTCGAGAGTTCTACGGACGCAACGGAGACCCACTCGAGGCCGGCCATTTGCTGGTGCAGAGGGATCTCGCCCGTTCATTGCAGCTAATTGCTTCCCATGGTGCGGCAGTCGTCCACGGGGGAGGCCTGGGCCTGGCGATCCATGAAGCCATGCGGGAAGCCGAGGGGTTTCTCAGCATCGATGACCTTTCGGCAAATGAGGCCGAATGGTGGGAGCCGATTGCGATACCATATCGCGGATACGAGATCGTGACCGCTGCCCCACCCGCCAACTCTTTTCCGGCCCTGGTTCGATTGGGCATGATGAGCTTGTTTGACCCATCGGAGCTAGGACACAACTCGGCTGAGTACCTGCACACCTTCGCCGAGGTCACAAAGCACGGATTCTGGACGAGGTTGCGTTGGGCGGGTGACCCTGAGGTGAGCCGGCCTCCGTTGGAAGTTCTCCTCTCCGAAACATACTGGCGTGAGGAAGTGGCAAAGATCAATCCGGACCAGGCTAAGGCGTTTGAACCGCCGACTTCATTCTCGAACGGCGACTCTCACACCACACACTTCGTCGTTGCCGACTTGTTGGGCAACGTCGTGTCCGCGACGCAAACCTTGGGTAATGCATTTGGGTCGAGAATCATGCCCGAGGGTACCGGGATATGGCTCAACAACTCTCTCGCGTACTGCACGTTCGAGCCCAAGGGCAATCCGATGGACGCGTTTCCGGGACGGCACAAACTATCGGGCGATGTCCCTTTGTTCGTGATGCAGAATGAAAAACCGTGGATCGTCATCGGAACACCAGGAGGCCACACGATCGGTCAAACGGTGCCGCAGATAGTGATGAACGCCGTTGATTTCGGCATGGATATCCAGCAAGCCATAGCAGCTCCTCGCATAAGCTTCTTCGAACCGGATTCGCTTGCGGTAGAAGCCGCGATTCCGGCAGGCGTGAGAGAAACACTCAGCGCCATGGGCCACAAGATCGATGTTGCCAGAGGTCTGGGGAACGCACACGGCCTGGTTATCGAATACGATGCGAATGGGCGGCCCATCCGTTTCTTTGGCGGGGCAGACCCGCGAGGCATGGGCAGCGCCCGCGGAAGATGACCTCGGCAACACCCCGGCATCCGTCGGCGATTTTGCACGACGCGCCAGCGTGGATTATTGTTTTGTGGTACCAAGCTCTCGAAAGTCGGCTCCGAGCCTTTTGTAGCGCTGCCCTGTAAGGGAGGCACCAAACCGATGGCACGACGCTCGCTCAGTGGCATGGGTCAGATCTGCGGCATATACACACTCGGAACAGAAGACCCAAACGGAAAGGACGAAGAATCGCTCGTCAAGGCGGACCTGCCGATTCTCACAGCATCAATCGGCGAGGACTTCGCCGAGTGCCGTTGGCCTGTAACCGTGAAAGCGCAGGCTCATGTCTCGGCCGAAGAACTCATGCGATATCTCGGCAGGCTAGCTGAAGCTGTAGATGAGGGATTCTATATGGACCCCGCAATCGGCGCCGCCATCTATTGGAGATGGACTGGAACGAGACTGCCCGGTGTGACTCCATCGGACAGAGACCAAAGACCCGACGAACCGAGGCGGAGCGCCGAGCAGACTCAAGGCACAGGCGAGCGGTCTTTCCCCGGTCACGGGCCTCGCTGTGGCATATACCTAGCTGACGAAGCGGGGAAGTGGGCGGGCGATCACTTCTATGGGAAAATCTGTGGCAACACTGCAATATCCGGATCGGTTGACGAGGACTACGCAGCATCGCGTTGGCCAGTCGTCGTGAAGGTCCACGAAGGTGTCACGCGCCCACGGTTCGTAGAGTACCTTAACGACATGGTCACGTGTATCGACGGGGGTTTCTACTTCCCTGCGACGGAGCTGTAGAGACGCCGGGGGCAAATGCCCGCAGACAGTCCCATCAGTACTTGAGGTTGCTCGAGTCGCTCCCTAGGAACATCCACCTAAACTGCAGCCCGCGTGACCTCCGCCTGGGATGCGTATGACAAAACTGTCCGACTCTGCCACACGCTATACAACGCTTGCCGATGAGTTCCGGAACCTGATGGAGTTCAGAGTTCAGGAAATCCTGCTCGTGGCGTCGCACTACGACACCTTCGTGCTCGAGGAAGACGGGCAGCTTACGGAACTACTGCTCGAGGAATATCGACACCTCGCGCTGAGCCTTCGCTTTACGCCGCACATCTCCCCGACTACCGGTGCAACCGAGGCGCTGCACCTCATTGAAAATGAAGCTCGCAACTTCCAGATGGTGGTAGCGAGCCCCCGTCTGCCCGATATGGAGGTCGGCGAGTTTGCGCGGAGGGTCAAGGAGCTGCGGCCCGACATATCCTTCTGTGTGTTGGCAGCCCATGCGTGGAATCTTCCCGAATTGGACGATCTCCGGGCATCGGGCAACGTCGACTTCCTCTTCCTGTGGCAAGGTCACGTCAAAGCCTTGGTGGCCATGATCAAACAGGTAGAAGATCACCTCAACGCCGACAAGGACGTACTTGGTGGAGGAGTGCAAGTCATCATCTTGGTGGAGGACGAAGTCCGCTACTACTCCGCTTACTTACCTCACATCTACACTGAAGTCACGCGCCAAACCGGTCGCCTCATGGCGGAGGGATTGAATCTCTCTCACCGGCTGCTGCGAATTCGTGCGCGGCCAAAGATCTTGCTCGCTCAGAATTACGAAGAGGCGTGGGGCCTCTTCGAGAAGTACCGGGACAACGTTCTGGGACTCATCACTGACGTCCGATTCCCCATTGCTGGAGAACTCGTAGATGACGCCGGGTTGAAACTCGCGCGCCAGGTTCGCGAACAGGTACCGGACCTCGCGCTGCTTGTGCAGTCCACAAACAAGGCGCACAAGGGTGCCTGCGACGAACTCGGTGCGATGTTCCTTCATAAACGCTCCTCCCAGATGCTCGATGAGCTCGCTCACTTCATCATCGACCATTTCGGCTTTGGCGATTTCGTGTTCAAAGACAGCGACGGGAAAGAGGTGGCGAGAGCCCGTGATTTGCGCGAGATGATACGAGCGTTACACGAAGTGCCGGAAGAGTCGATTCGGCACCATGCCAAACGCAATCATTTTTCCTCCTGGCTGAAGGCGCGGACCGAGTTCGAACTCGCCTCGTTGGTGCGCCCACGACAGGTCGACGACTTCACGTCAATTCAGGAGCTGAGGCAATTCCTCATTGCGTCGATCACGAACTACTTGAGGCAGATCCAGCGACAGGTAATCATCGACTACAAGACCGAGACGTTCGACGAATACGTCGCGTTCGCCAAGATCGGATCGGGCTCCCTCGGTGGAAAAGGAAGAGGCCTGGCCTTCGTCCAGAAACTGCTCACGAAAGAATGGCACGACATACCCGATGTTGACATCGACGTCCCACAAACTGTTGCCGTAGCGAGCGACATCTTCGAGGAGTTTCTCGCCGAAAACGGTCTGCGCCGCCTACCGCGTGAGGTCGAGTCACTAACCGACGAAGAGATCCACCATCGTTTTCGCGCAGGCCGCTTCAATCACGAGCGCCGTAATGAGTTGGCGGGATTTCTGGAGGAACTCCAGGAGCCACTGGCGATTAGGTCCTCCAGTATATTGGAGGACTCCCTTTACCAGCCGTTTGCCGGTGTTTATGCAACGGTGATGCTGCCCAACAACCACCCATCCCTGGATGTGAGACTCGCCCAGGTACTCGAGGCCATCAAGCTGGTCTACGCCTCCACATTCCTGAAGGCCGCCCGCGACTACCTGG